>NZ_JBLODY010000055.1:0-27789 GCF_047785625.1 Solidesulfovibrio sp. C21 | reverse complement strand
CCAAAAAGGGTTCCCCTCTCGCACTTCCTTCCAACTTTTTTTCGAAGTTGTCCCTAGCCCGGCAGGGCGGTCTGGTTCTTCCGGTCGCTTTGGGCTTCCAGGGAACGGATGAGGTCCTGGAGGACCACGGCCTGCTCGGCGAGGTCCGAGACGGCCCTGGCCGCCTCGAGCATGGCGTCGGCCGTTTCGGAGGAGATGACGTTGATCTCCTCGATATTGCGGTTGATGTCCTCGGTGGCGGTGGACTGCTGCTCGGCCGCCGTGGCGATGCCCCGCACCTGGTCGGAGGATTCGACCACGAGGCCGAGGATCGTCCCTAGTCCCGAGGCGGCCTGCTCGGTCTGGCCCAGGGACTGCTCGATGACCCGCTTGGTGCGGTCCATGCCGGCCAGGGTGCCGCCCACGCCCGTTTGGATGCCGCCCACGGCCTGGCCGACCTCCTTGGTGGCGCTCATGGTCTTTTCGGCCAGTTTTCTGACCTCGTCGGCCACCACGGCGAAACCGCGTCCCGCCTCGCCGGCCCGGGCGGCCTCGATGGCCGCATTCAAGGCCAGGAGGTTTGTCTGGTCGGCAATGTCCTCGATGGTCTGGGCGATGGAGCCGATGCTGTCGGCCTTGTGGCTCAGGTCGGAGACCGAGTCGTAGACTTGCCGGAAGCCCTGGTGGATGTCGTCCACGTCGGTTTTGACCTGCGCCATCTGCGTTTTGCCCTCGGCGGCGGCGCTCTTGGTCTTTTCGGTCAGGGCGGCCGTGTTGCCGGCGTTCTTGGCGATCTCGATGACCGAGGCCGACATTTCCTCCATGGCCGTGGCCGCCTCGTTGATGCGGCCGGACTGATGCTCGGTGCCCCGGCTGGCTTCCTCGATCTGGGCCGACAACTCCGCGGAGGCGGTGGATACGATGCCGGCGACGTCCTTGAGCTGCGCCGCCGCGTGCAGCATGCCTTCGGCCTTTGCTTCCTCGGCGAAACGTCTTGCCTCTTCGGCCTGCTGCCGCGCCTCCTCGGCTTCCCGGGCCGTGCGTTCGGCTTCCGCCCGCTTGGCTTCGAGTTCGCCGAGGTTGGCTTCAAGGGTGCCCGTGGTCTGGTTGAGGGCGTCGTACACCTGGCCGATCTCGTCCTTGCGGCGAACGGTCAGGCGGGCGTCGTAGCGGCCTTCGCCGATGGCCCGCAACTGGCCGATGATGCGCGTCAGGGGGCTAAAGATCTCTTTGCCCAGGAAAAAGGATATGGCCAGGCAGATAAGGACCAGGATGACGGCGATGGCCAGTCCCGACCACCACATCAGGTGCTGGATGGGCCCGACCACTTCGTCGTAGGCGACGAAGGTCACGAATTTCCAGTGGAGTTTCGGCGCGGTGTGACACAGGGCGAGGTAGCGCTTGCCCCCCATCGTGACCACCGTGTCGCCGCGTTCGAGCGAAAAGGCCTTTTGCAGGCCGGGACTGCCCAGCTCACTGATCTTCTTGAAATTCTGCTCGGGATTGCGGGGATTGGAAATCACCACCCCGTCGCCCTGGACAAAGACCACATAGCCGGTCTGGCCGATCTTGATGGCCTTGACGATGTCCGTGAGCACCTTGAGCGAGATGTCCAGGCCCACCGCGCCGATGCGCTTGCCGGCCTGGGAGACGACCTGGGCCACGCCGACCACGGCCTCGCCGGTGGTGGACATGTAGGCCTTGGAGATGACCGGCGTGTCCGGGGTGGCCAGGGCGTCCCGGTACCAGGGCCGTTTGCGCGGGTCGTAGCCCGCCGGCAGCGTCCCCTCGACGCTGGAGACGAATCCGCCCAGCTCCGAGCCGAAATATACCTCCACATAGGCGGGGTGCGTGTCCTGCATGCGTTTGAAAAACGTCGTGATGGCCTGGCCCGTGGCGTCGTCGCCGCGAGGAACCACTTTCATGGTCTTTTCCTTGGTGCCGACGTAGGAGGTCAGATTGCCGTCCACCTTCTCCATCAGGGGGGAGGTGCCGAGCAGGGTCACATTGTATTTGGCCTGATCCATGAAAATGGTCATGGCATTGTCGAGCTGGCGGATTTCCCGACGGATGGCATCGGTCTGCCCATCGATGGTTCTTTGGAAGATGTCGCGGTAAAGAATTGCAAAAACCAACGCCACGGGAATGGAGATGACAAGCACCAATCCAAGCATGATCTTGAATTTGATGGATTTCATAGAACCCCTTTTGTCGCTTGATGTATTCTTCTTTTGTGGATGTTGCCCGCAGCTGGTTTTTTATCTTATGATATTGCAAAAAAATCAAGGCGTCTTTGATGCAACGTCAACAATGTGATATGGCGTTCATATTTTTCACGCAAATGACAAAAAGCGTGTCCGGAAAGCCTGTCACCGCGGCAATGATGCAGGGGCAGGATGACGGCGAAGCGGGCCTCAGAGGGTGATGAAGCGGACAGCGGTCACGCCGCGCCTCGGTGCCAGGTCCACCAGGGCCAGACTGCCACCGGGGGAAAGCGCGCCGGGATTGATGAGACGCGTGCCGCCGATGCGGACGTCCTCGGCGGTATGGGAATGGCCGAAAAATATCAGGTCAAAGCGGTCGCCCATGGCCTTGGCGATGCGGGCGGCAAGCCCCTGCCGCATGCCCCAGCCGTGGGTCACGGCCGTGCGCAGGCCGCACAGGTCCAACTCCAATATCGCCGGGAGTTCGGTCGCCAGGTCGTAGCCGTCGGTATTGCCGGCCACGGCCTCGAAGCCCGGATGCCGGAGCAGGGAGGACCACAAGGCATAGCCGGTGTGGTCGCCGCAGTGGAAAAGTCGGTCGGCCGCAGCCAGATGGCGGGCGTAGACGTCCTCGAACCAGGGCGTGGGGGAGGCGATGTGCGAGTCGGAAATGACGGCCACGCGCATGGGCTCACTCCTTGGGCGGCGTGCTTTTTTTGCGGTTCCACCACTCCCGGTCCGGGGCGCGAAACCACCACTCCGCATGATCGGTGGCGGCGATGGCTTTGGCCAGCGTCCGTCCCTCCTCGGTGCGAAGCCTGCCCATGGCCGCCTCGATCCAGTCCTCGGCATAACGGTTGCCGAGATCGAGCTCTTCCTTGAGGTTGGCGATGAGGTCGATTTGGTCCGCGTCCTGGGCGAGCCGCGCTTCCAGCGTTTCGGCCGCTTCCAGCTCGTCGTGAAGAGGCATGACGGCGTCGGCCAGCCCCGTGCCGGCCAGGGCGTCGCTCAGGGCGCGACGAGCGTCCGTGGTGTTGTAGAGCTTGTTGACGTAGTTGAAATCCGCCGTTCGGGCCTCGTGCAGGTCGTGAAAGACGGCCATGCCCATGGCGCGAAAAGGATCGGCTCCGGCATGCTCGGCCAGCATGAAGGCAATCAGCGCCGTGCGAAAACTATGCTCGGCCACGTTCTCGGCCCCGGTTCCCAGAAACTGGTAGCCGGTGCGCGGGGTCTTGCGCAACATGCCGGCTTCGAAAACGAAATCGGCCAGCCGCGTCAGACGATCCCGACCGCTCGTGTCCACCCGGCTGCAATCATCGTCCATGAAGGATTCTCCAGAGAGGTATGGGGATTTTCCGGGGGAGGGAACCCCTTTTTGGAAAAAGGGGTTCCCCCCGCGCCCCCCTCCCCAAAAAACTTTCAAGGAATACAATGGGGAAAAACTTTCTTTACCGCCACCACAGCCGGCCAGACCGCCACAGCCCGCCGAGGGTCAAGGGACGACCACGCGCGCTTTTGCGGGCCAGATAGAGAAAGAGATAGGCGGCGCCGTAGGCGTCGCCCAGGGCGTCATGGGCGGCAAAGGACGGCAGGCCGTAGCGCCGGCAAAGCGACGCCAGGTCGAAATCCATTCGCTCGAAATCGCCCTGCCCGCCCGGCCCCGTCTGCCGCTTCTCCTCATAGGAAAGGGCGAGGCGCAGGGTATCGATGCAGGGCGCGACCAGTTCCCCGCCGAAATAACGACGGCTGGCGGCATTTAAAAAAGCCATGTCCAGTTCCACGTGATGCCCGACGACAATGGCCGGTCCCAGAAAATCCAGAAAGGCGGCCAGGGCATCGGCGGTCTCCGGAGCGTCGGCCAGGGCGGCGTCCGTGAGGCCGTGGATGAGCGACGCGTCGCGGGGCACCTCGCGGGACGGGCGCACCAGGGTGAAAAAGGTCTCCCCGGGGAGAAGGGTCAGCCCGCGCAGCCGCACCGCGCCGATGGCCACCATGGCGTGGCGCCGTGGATCGAAGCCGGTCAGCTCCGTATCCACGGCCACAAAGGACAAATCGTCGAGAAGCGCCGTGCGGTCGCGACCGCGCTGGGCGCGCAGGTGGGCGGCCAGGGGCTCGGCGATCGGGCACGAGCCGAAGGGCCAGGGAAAGCCCGGACGCCTCATGGCCGCCACCGCGGCTCGCAAAGGGCCAGGCGCAGCCCTTCCACGGCGGCAAACGCGGCCCGGCAGCCATAGCGGCGGCGTGGGGAAAGGGTTTCGGGGCGCGGCTCGCCATGTCGCTCCCCCGGGACACCGCCGGCGGCGAGCAGCCAGCCCAGCCGCTCGCCCTCGAAAAAGATCAACGCCTCCCGGGCCGCCCGACACACCGTTTCCGGCAGATGCCCGCCCTGCTCCAGGCGTTCCAGTCGGGCCAGGGTGCCTGTCTCGCCGATCCCCTCGACCAGGGCGGCCAGCCGGACCATGGCGACGATGGGACGCGAGCCCCGGGCGGCCAGATCGAAGATCGGGGCGAAGCTGCCGTCACGTTCCATGAGACGCCCCTGGTAGATGCCAAGCGGCGCGGGATGGGCGGTCAGTTCGGCCAGCAGCCGCAAGAAGATTTCCCGGGGCAACCCGGGCGCGACCGGCTCCTGCCCATCCGCGCCGCCGGGGCCGGTTGCGGCGACAACGCGCGCGTCGAACGCTTCCAGGCTTCCCTCCAGGGTGAGCGGATCACCGTCGCCGGCAAAGGCCGCCGGGTCCAGGCGTTCGCGGGGGTCGCCCAGGCACAGGCCGGTCGCGGGCGTGCGAAGGCCGCATGCGGCAAGTTCCTCTTCGAGCAGGGGAACAAACGCCGCCAGATAGGTCCTGGCCGCCCGGGCGATGATGGGGTCCCCGCCGTCCTCGGCAACAACGGCCAGGGCCAAGCCGGCATCCGGCAGCATTTCCCGACGCCCGGCCGCGCCGTAGGCCAGCCAGCGACAGCGGGCCGGGGGCGGACCGCACTTCTTTTCAAGGATGGCGAGCAGCCGAGAGAGCACCCGTTCGGCCAGAAGCGCCACGATGCCGCCCACTGCCATGGCCGTGGCGCCCCGGGCCGTGAGCGCGGCGGCCAGCGGCCGTATTCCCCGGCACAGGGCGCGCAGGTCGGCCGCATCCCCGGCCCGGCCCACAGCGCGCAGCAAGGCCATGGGGGACCGGCCGTGGGACAGGAGCAGGTCGCTGGCCGTGACCATGCCGACGGGGTTGCCGTCCACGGTCACCAGCAAATGGCGGAAGCCCTCGCCGGTCATGCGGATAAGGGCGTCGAAGCAGGGCGCGTCGGCATCGATGGCGGTCACGGGCGCGGACATGAGCGTTTCCACGGGGGCCGAAAGGGCGATACCCCGGGCCACGGCCCGGCGCAGGTCCCGATCGGTGACAATGCCGATAACCGCACCCGAAGCCTCGCGCACGAGCACCGACCCGACCCGGCCGTCTTCCATGACCCCGGCCGCCCGGCGCAAATCCGTGCCGCGCGCCACGCAAACCAAGCCGTGGGAAGCCACCTCCCCGGCCAACCGGGTGAAAAGATAATCTCCGTCGTCGCGCCCGGGACAGGCCGCCTCCCGGCGCGGACGCTCGAGCCCGGCCGCCCGGGACAGGGCGTCGCCGAAGTAGGCGGCTACCCGGGGATGGCGTCGGGCCAGGGTAACGAAGGCCGCCCGGGGCAGGCGCACCAGAAACGTATCCTCCAAGGCGCGGACCTCGCAGGTATGATCCGGGCCGCCAAGGTCCGCCGGCAGACCGAAACACTCCCCTTCCCCGCACACGCCGCCCGGCGCATCGGGCCAGGAGCACGCCGTTCCGACCGGCGCGGACAGGCGCACCCCGCCGCGCTGGACGCAGCAGACCCAGTCCATGGCCTCCTCCGGGCCGGAAACCCGCTCGTTTTCCAGATAAAAAGCCACCTGACTGCCGGCGGCCAGGGTGGCGAGTTCGGCCGGAGGGATGGCGTCAAAAGGCGGTACCGTGGCCAAAAAGGCCGCCACGGCTTCGGGTTGGCGGGAAGGATCGCGTGCCTGCATAGGTGCTCCGTCAGGTGAGGGCGTGAAGGCTGAAATGGTGTTCGAGAATCGCGACAAGCCGGTCCAGGGCGGCAAGGTCCTCACGCAGCCGATCCTTGTCCGTATCGGCAAGGCTTGCCAGGTCGAGGCAATTATCCGGCGTGCGCCCGCCGGCATAGGCGGCCGCCTGCACGCCAAGGCGCAGGGACTGGATATGCCCGAAAGCCTGCCGCAGCCGCCCGGCCAGATCGTCGCCGAAGTGACCAAGCCCGGCCAGACCGGCAATCCGGGCCACGGTTTCCGTCTCGGGAAGCCCCGCGTCCAGGGCGAGCGCCTTTATGCCGAGTACCAGCGGATAAACGGCCTGCCGCTTGAGGTCCATGGTCGCATGCCCCAGGCCGAACCGCTTCAGTGGCAGATGGCCGGGCAGATGGGCCGGCGGCCCGAATCCCAGGGCCTCGCGGGCCAAAAGACGCGTGAGAAGCGGCGCTTCGGCCAAACGGCGACGCAGATGGCCGGCGACGGCATCGGCAAGCCCGAAATCGCCGGCCACGGGGCGCAGATCGGCCAGAAGTGAGACAAGCAGCACGGCCGCGGCATCTGGTCGATCGACGGCGACATCGATGACCTCGCGCCAGCCGGCAAGCGCCCTGCGCCAGTCGGGATTGGCGGCCATGATGCCCTTGGGACATGGCGGCATGCCGGCGGCTTCCAAAATTTCCGCCAGCCGCCCGGCAAAGACCGCGAAAGCCCCCTCTTCCCCTTCTTCGCCAAGGATCAACGCATTGTCCTGGTCCGTGGCCAGAAACTGCTCCCGGCGGCCCTGGCTGCCGAGCACGACCAGGGCATAGCCGCCATCAGGCGCATCCGGCCCGTCCCGGGCCATCCAGGCGGCCCGTGCCAGCAGCCGGTCGTACAACCCGCTCGCCAGCCGGCCGATGCCCAGGGCATTGTCATCCCCCGCACGCGTCGCCACCAGCCCGCGTATTTCGCCTAAAAGTTCTTCCAACGCCTTTGGGGTCGCCGCCGTGCCCAGTCGCCCGACCAATTGCCGCGTCTCTCCGGCAACGCCCGGTTCCAGCATTTCCACAACCGCCCTCCTTTTCCCTTAAAGGGGGCCGGGGGAAATTCCCCCCGGCGCGGTCCAGGGGCAGCGCCCCTGGTAGGGTGGGTTTGGGAGGAGCGAGGCCCCTCCCAACTCTTTTGCCTCCGCCCTACTCCACTACTCCGCGCCGACGCCGAGGTAGTTGCGCAGTTGCTGGGCGGCGTAGAGGGAACGGGCCTTGGCGTCCGGGACCAGCACCGAACCCAGCCAGCCGGCGGCGAAGGCCAGGGGCATGGAGATGAGCGCCGGATTTTTCCAGGGGAAGATCGGCTCTGGGTTGCCGAACACGCCCACCCAGACCGTCGGGGACAGCACGATGAGCACGACGGAGGTCACGGTGCCGGTGACGATGCTGGCCACCGCGCCGCTGGTGCTGGTGCCCTTCCAGAAGATGGACAGGAGCAGGGCCGGGAAGTTGGCGCTGGCCGCGATGGCAAAGGCGAGCCCCACCATGAAGGCCACGTTTTGTCCCTTGAAGGCCAGGCCGAGCAGGATGGCCACGATGCCAAGGCCAATCGTCGCCCGCTTGGCCACCTTCACCTCGTCCTCCTCGGAGGACCGGCCGGAACGCAGCACGTTGACGTACAGGTCGTGGGACAGCGTCGTGGCCCCGGCCAGCGTCAGGCCGGCCACCACGGCCAGAATGGTGGCGAAGGCCACGGCCGCGATGAAGCCGAGGAAGACCGTGCCGCCCGTGACCTCGGCCAGAAGCAGCGCCGCCATGTTGCCGCCCTTGTCCACGGAGCCGATCATGTCGCGACCGACCAGCACCATGGCGGCAAAGCCAATGATGAAAGTAAGCACGTAGAAGTAGCCGATGAGCCCGGTGGCATAGAACACGGATTTGCGGGCGGTCTTGGCGTCGGGCACGGTGTAGAAGCGCATGAGGATGTGCGGCAGGCCGGCCGTGCCGAACATGAGGGCAAGGCCGAGCGACAGGGCGTCCAGGGGATTGGCCACCAGACCGCCGGGATTGAGCACCTTGTCGCCATAGGTCTTGGCCGCGGCGTCAAAAAGGGCGGTCACGTCGAAGCCGAAGCGGGACAGCGCCATGCCGACCATGACCGTGGCCCCGGCCAGAAGCAGCATGGCTTTTATGATCTGCACCCAGGTGGTGGCCAGCATACCACCGAAAAGCACGTAGGAGATCATGACCGCGCCCACGGCGATGATGGCCGTTTCGTAGGGCAGGCCGAACATCATCTTGATAAGCATGCCCGAGCCCACCATCTGGGCGATGAGGTAAAAGCAGACGGTCAGCAGCGACCCGATGGAAGCGGCGATGCGGATGGGCTTTTGGGAAAGCCGGTAGGCCACCACGTCGGCAAAGGTGTATTTGCCAAGGTTGCGCAGAGGCTCGGCGATCAGGAACATGATGATGGGCCAGCCGACGAGAAAACCGATGGAGTAGATGAGCCCGTCGTAACCCTTGAGCGACACCAGCCCGGCGATGCCGAGAAACGAGGCGGCGGACATGTAATCCCCCGCCAGGGCCATACCGTTCTGCCAGCCCGTGACCGAGCGGCCGGCGGCGTAGAACTGGGAGGCGCTACGGCTCTTTTTGGCCGCAAACCAGGTGATGGCCAGCGTTCCCAGGATAAAGACGAAAAAAAACGCGATGGATGTGGCGTTTGGCTGTCCGATGGTCGTGGCGAAGGTGTTCATTCCCGGTTCTCCCGCATGGCGTGTTTGAGGCTTTCCACGTCCGTGTCGTAATCATCGTTGGCCCAGCGCACGTAAATGCCGGTCAAAAGCCAGGAGACGATAATGACGCCGAGGCCGACGGGTATGCCGACGGTCATATGGGCCCCGATGCGGGCGGCGAAAAGTTCGGGGCGGAAGGCCAGGATGGCGATGAAGCCATAGTAGATCGCGAGCATGATCGCGGTGAGCGTGAGCGAAACGCTCCACCGCTTGCGCACCAGAGCGGAAAACCGGTTGTCGCGTGTGGGGTCGGCCGTTGGTGTGTGCATGGGAATCTCCTTGCCGCCGGCGGTCGGCCGGGCCTTCTCGTGTCCGGGGCGACGGGGATCGCCGCCCTTCCCGGCCGCCCCAAACAGACGCGGCAACGCGGGATGATGCCGTCGTAAGCGGCCCGCGCGGAAAAACGCACGCGGATTTCGACGGACGGCGACAATGCGCCGAGGAATGGTGAACGGCAGGAGAACACAACCAAACGCCGCTTGCCGCCGCAAAGAGACCGTTTACCGGGAAGATGAGGAGAAAGAGAAAAGTGCGAGAGGGGGGCCCTTTTTGAAAAAAGGGCCCCCCTCTCGCGCTCTCCCCTCCCAAAAACTTTTCACTTTTTAAGGGTGATACACGGTAGTCACCCTTCCCATTTGAAAAGTCTTGGGAAAGGGGGCCCGGGGGGAAAACCTTTCTTCAGAAAGGTTTCCCCCCGGCCTCATACTCCCTTAAAATGGCAACTCGAGCTGTTTGGGGCGGCGTTTTTCGGCGATGAGGCGCTTGAGTTTGCGGGGCGAGACTCCCACACGGTAGGGCCAGACCGGGCACACGCCTTTTTCGGTGCAACGGCGCACGGCCTCGCGGTCGCCGACGGTGCAGCGCAGGCAAAACCGGCGCACCACCCGCACCACGCGCACGGTGAACCCCTCGGGGATTTCCCGCATGCGCAGGGGATGAAAAGGGCAGTCTCGATCGGCGCAGGAGGCAACCAGACTGCGCTGCCCGCCCATGCAGGCGGAAAGGCAATACCGCCGCACGGCATCAAGGGGGGAAAGCGTTTTTTCGGCGTCGTCCTGGCGCATGGGACCTCTTTGACCGCGCGGGGAAAGGCATCCCGCGCCCATGTGTTCTTCCATAGACCGGGCCAGAGAGCGTTGCAACCGCCCTTGGCCCTGTTTTTCATGGAAAATCGATGTACCGGCAGGATGTGCCGTCGCCCAAAGCCCGCCTGCCGGCCCGGGCAGCCGGAACGCGTATCCCGCCGCGACAAAAAATCCGCACCGTCCCATCCGCTCGCGTTCCATCCGGAAGCGGCCCCGGCGGCTCCCGCATGAAGTGACGGTATTTCGGGCACCGGCTCCGGGCGCATCTTCATTTGACCACCGCCCCACCTTGGGTCATAAGCTTGCCATGAGGCTGGTGCTGTCCACCGGAGTGTTCCTCCGGCCCTTTGAATCCCTCCGGACGCCTGATTCGCCCGCTTGCCGGGCGAGGCGTTCGGCCCGCATCCGGCGGCCGGCCTATCCGGTCGCGTCCCCCGTTGCGACCACATCCTTATTTTCGGCGGAGTAGCCGCGTGCAATCGATCATCAAAATCGCGTTGGCCGTTTGTATGATAGCGGCCATGTCCATCCTGCCGGCGTGCTTCAATACATCCGGCAAATCCTCAAAGAACGCCACCCACGAGGCGCGGACCTATCCGGCCCACACCCCCACGGTCCCGACCGCGCCCGAGGCCGAGGTCAAATCCGTGCCCCAGCCGGCCCCGCCGGCGGCCGCCCCGCCAGCCGGAGTGCCGCTTGCGCCGCCGCCCGCGACCTCCCCCCGGCCGGCCTCGCCCGAGGAGCAGACCAAGGCGACCCTGGAACCCAAACCGGTTCAGGCGGCCGCTCTGCCCCAGCCCAAGAGCGAACCGGCCGCGCCCGTGGTCAAGACGCCCTTCACGACGACCGCGAAGCCGACCGAGGCGGACAAGGCCTCCCCGGCAAAGGAGACCACCGTCGCCTCGGTGGAACAGCCCGCCGCGCCCGCCCTGCCCGGCCTGGAAAAGAAAACGCCCCAGGAGCCGACCGGCCCGGCGGCGGAGAAGACCGCTCCCGCCGCGCCCAAGGCGGCTGGCGGCAAGGTGGCCGTGGTAGGCGATTCCCTGGCCGTCGGTATCGGCATGACCATGAGCAATCGCATGAAGCAGTACGAGGGTTCGGGCTGCGTGCCGTTGGGCAAGGTCTCCACCGGGCTTATTTCCAAGCGGTTTTTCGACTGGGACAAGAAGCTCACCGAACTTGTGGCCAAGGAAAAGCTCACGGCCGTGGTGGTGATGATGGGCGGCAACGACGCCAACAATCCCATTGCCGGCAAGGCGGCCGGCACGCCGGAATGGAGCGCCGCCTACCAGGAAAAGGCCGAAAACTTCCTGCACATTGCTTCGAAGGCCGGGATCAAGGTGCTGTGGGTGGGGCTGCCGGCCATGCGCGACGCGGCCTACAACAAGCGGGTCGAGGCGGTCAACGAGGCGGCCAAGGCGGCCTGCGCCAAGGTCGGCGGCTGCTCCTACATGGAAGCCTCGACCATCTTCACCGACGATTCGGGCAAGTTCGTCCAGGCCAAGACCATCGGCGGCAAGAAAGTGCCGCTTCGGGCCAAGGACGGCGTGCACATGACCATGAACGGCTACGACCTGCTGTGCCGCCAAGTACTGAACAAACTCTCTTCCGACGGCAACCTGCCGGCGGAGAAACAAGTGAATAAGTAAGGGAGATACCGGGGGGAAACCTTTCTGTAGAAAGGTTTCCCCCCGGCTTGCTTTTTCAATACCTAGTTAAAACCGAAAATCGCCGCGATCGAAGAGCGAGAGGCAGGCGTCGACCACGTCGGCGTCATAGAGAACGCCCCGGCCTTTCGCCAGTTCCTCCAGGGCGTGCTCCAAGCTCCAGGCGGAGCGATAGGGCCGGTGGGCGGTCATGGCCTCGACCACGTCGGCCACGGCCAGGATGCGGGACCCGGGGTGCATGTCCTCGCGCCTGAGCCCGGCCGGGTAGCCGGAACCATCGCAGCGTTCGTGGTGCTCGAGCACCATGCGGGCCAGGGGCCAGGGGAAAGGGACATCCTTCAGGATGTCGAAGCCGACGGTGCTGTGGTCCCGCACAATGCCCATTTCCATGTCGGAAAGGGCCTCGGGCTTGGTCAGGATCTCCGAGGGCACGTGGATCTTGCCGATGTCGTGGACCAGCCCGGCCATGCGCACGCCTTCCCGTTCCTCGTCGGAAAACCCGAGTTCCCCGGCCAGGGCCGCAGCCAGCCGGGACACGCGTTCCTGATGGCCGGCGGTAAAGGGATCACGCGTCTCCGACGTCACGGTCAGGGCGTTGACCGTTTCCGTGAGCGCCCGACGCAGACCGTCCACGGACTCCCGAAGGGCCCGTTCCCCATCCCGGCGACGGCTGATATCCCGAAAGACGAGCACCGTCCCGAGCGCCCGCCCCCTGTCGTCCACGATGGGCGAGAAGGTCTGCTCCACAGGCAGGCAACTCCCGTCCTCGCGGCACAAAAGCGCCACATCCCTGGGCCCCGGCCCGTCGGAGAGGCCGCATTCCCCGGTGTCCCGGCGCGTTTTGTACAGCGTTGCCAGGTCGCGGCCGAGAAGACGCGCGGCCGACACCCCGAGCAGGGATTCGGCCATGGGGTTGGCGAAACGTACCAATCCGTTAGGATCGGCGGTGATCACCCCCTCCCCCAGAGAGTGCAAGGTCATGGACGTCCACTGCTCGTTTTCGCGCAACCGCCGCTCCATCCGGGACTTGTACAGGGCGATGTCCAAAGCCGCGGCCAACTCCCGATCCTCGAAAGGCTTGATGATGTAGCCGTAGGGGCCGGCCCCGCCGGCCCGTCGCAGCGTTTCCGGATCGGTGTGGGCGGTGAGGAAGACCACCGGCATGGCCTGTTCCTCCCGGATGCGCCCGGCCGTATCCACGCCGTCCATGTCGCCGTCCAGCACAATGTCCATGAGCACGACGTCGGGGGAAAGCTCCCGGGCCAGACGCAAGGCCTCTTCGCCACTGTCGGCCGGGCCGTAGACGACGTAGCCGAGCCGGGAAAGGCGCCTGGTCAGGTCAAGGGCCACTACGGCCTCATCCTCGACGATGAGTATCCGCGGAGTTTCGGATGCCATGGCGGTATTCTCAAACATGGCGGGATTCCCGGGAAGGACCGAGAATGTCCGACAAGGCCTCGGGCAGGGTCTCGAAACGGAAGCGAAAACCGAGTTCCAAAAGCCGTCCGGGCACGGCCCGCACACCGCCCAGGAAAAGTTCCCGGGCCATCTCGCCAAGGGCCAGGCGCATGACCGCCGCCGGTACGCGCAGCCGGGCCGGACGGCCAAGCGCCCTCCCCACGGCGGCGGCGAACCCGTCCTGGGTGATGGCTCCCGGCGCGACCAGGTTGAAGGGACCGGCGGCCGTTTCGTGGTCGATCAGAAAACGGATGGCCGCGACTTCGTCGGCCAAGTGGATCCAGGGCAGGTACTGCCGGCCGGAGCCGACCGGGCCGCCCAGAAAAAAACGAAACGGCGCAAGCATCCGGGGCAGCGCCCCGCCTCCCGCGCCCAATACCACCGCCGTGCGGATGACGGCCCGGCGCACTCCAAGCGCCTCGGCCCCGGCCGTGGACGCCTCCCAGCGGCGCGCCACCTCGGCCAGAAATCCCGTGCCAGCCGGCGCGTCCTCGGCAACCGGCGTGTCCCCCCGGTCGCCGTAATAGCCCGTGGCCGAACCCTGGATGAGGACCTCCGGACGCGCCGACACCCGGGACAGGGCATCCATGACCGCCTGCCCGGCATCGAGCCGGCTCCCCAGAATGCGGGCCTTGCGCGCCTCGGTCCAATAGCCCGAGGCGATATTTTCCCCGGCCAGGTTGATCAGGGCCCGGGCATCACCCAGCAGATGCGCCCACCCGTCCCCGGTGCGGCCGTCGAAGGGAACGGAGGTAACCCCTGGAGAAGACCCGTGGCCCGAAGCCCTTCGGGAAAGCACGACGACCTCGTGCCCGTCCCGAACAAGGGACCGGGTCAGCGCCCGGCCGATAAAGCCCGTGCCGCCGGCGATCACTACCCGCATAAAGGTCCTCCTTCCCGCGATTTTTCGGGAAATCCTGGCCCATTATACGAAAAGCGGCGGCAAAGGCAACCGATGCGACGGGTTTAATATGTAAAGTCAAGCTGGTAGGAAACGGGCGTGGCGGGGTCAAAGGGCCAGAAGAAAAGTCCTTTTTTGACCCAGGACGAAACATCCAGGCGGGCCAGCGAAAGTTCCAGGGTCAACACATACGTCTGGCCGCGTTCCAGCCGGTCCCAGGAGCCGAGGTCGATCAGGATTTCGTTCCAGGCCTTGCGAAAAAGCGCGGGCAGGTCCCGGTCCGCCATGGAGCCCTGGCCGGGCAGACTGATGGCGAAGTCGCCGCCCTTGAGCCGGCGCAATTCGCTTTCGAAGCGGGCGTGGCTGACTTCCTTGTTCCAGACGTAATCGCGCTTGACGGCGAGCTTGGCCTTGCAGATAAGCTCCAGCCGCTCGCCCCCCAAAAGCGCCTGTCTGATGTGCTCGATTCCCGTGGGCTCCACGCCGAAGCGCACCCGTATTTTCCCTTCGAAATTATTGAGTACCAGGTTGCTTAAAAGCAGTTCCTGGGCAAAAGCCGTCCCCGCGGCCAAAGCCGACGCCATGAAAAGCGCCATCAGCAAGCAGACGCTTTGCCGAAGGCGGCGGCGAACGGGGTTACAAAACGGCATGCCTCTCCCTTTCGGGTTGTAAAACAGTGGTGCGCCATTTGACCTAATCCAAGCCGACCACTTTGACAATAACCGCAGCCCTGGGCTAACAGCCGGCCGACGCCCGGCCGCTTCCGGGAGAAACGCCCATGAAACCCGTACGCCTCTTCGTCGTCGGAGCCGCCAAGGCCCCCTATTTCCGTGACGCCGCCGCCCATTACCTGACGGCGCTGCGGCGCTACCTGCCGGCCGAGGAGCACGTGACACGCGACGCCAAGACGTCCGATCCCGACCGGCGCAAGGTCGAGGAAGGCAAGACCCTGCTGGCGAAAATTTCCCCGCGCGACTTCGTGATCGTGCTGGACGAGGGCGGGCGGTCGCTTCCCTCACGTGCACTGGCAACGCGTCTGGCGGCCCTCATCGAGGACCCCGGCCGGGCCCCCTGCTTCGTTGTCGGCGGCGCGTACGGCCTGTCGCGCGACGTGCTTGGCCGGGCCGATTTGACCCTGGCCCTCGGTCCCGGCACCCTGCCCCACGAACTGGCCCGGGTGGTCCTTTACGAGCAGCTTTACCGGGCGGCGGCCATCAACGCCGGCGCCCCCTACCACCACTGACATTTTTCCCAGGCAAAAGGCGGACCCCATGCCCTTTCCCCTTCTCGACCAGACCTATCTGGACAAATTGCGCCATTATTTCGAATCCGGCGACTTGGTCTTCGACTTCGAAAACGCTTCGGAAGCCGACAAGGGGGATATCCTCGATTTCCTGGAATCCCTCATGGACCTGTCCGATCTCGCCGACGCCACGGCCACGAGGCTCATTTTCAAGGACGCCTACATGGACGCCGTGGAGCCGGAAAAAAGCGACAAGTGACGCGTCCTGCCGGCGACGGGGTAGCTTACGCCCGCGGCCAGCTCCCATCCCGGCGGCGTTTTTTCCCCGGTCGTCGCCTCGCCGGTCATGGTCACAACCGCCAGGGGTTCCGGCACCAGTTCCCGGCATATTTCCAGAAACCGGGGCCAGGGGGCGAAGGCGCGGCTGACGCACAAGACAAACGCGCCCGGATGACCGGCCAGAATGTCCGGCACGGTGCGCTCCACCCGTCCCTCGGCCACATGCATCCCGGCAAGGCCAAGCCTTGCCGCAACTTCGGCCAGAAACACGCACCGCTTTTGCCGGGACTCGAGCAGGTAATACGGTCCCCGGTTGAAAAAGGGTCGCAGGCCGATGCCGGGCAGCCCCGCCCCGGCTCCGAAATCCAGCCCCACCACGGGCGCGTCCCCGGGCGGCAGTATGTTTTTCGCTTCGGGACCGGCCAGGAAATCGGCCAGATGCCAGGAGTCGGCCACAAGGGTTTCCAGCATGGTCGGCCAGTCCTGGGGCCCGACTAGGTTGATCTTGCGCCGAAAGCGCGTGAGAAGCTGCAGGTAGCCGGCAAGCATTGTCGCCTGATCCGGCGCAAGTTCCCGTCCGAATGTCGCGGCGGCCCCGGCCACGGCGGCGGCATCGGGCGTCGTATCGCTTTGCGGCATGCGTATCCCCCATTAAATTGACCGTTGCACATTTGAGTCCATTGCTCTACCAATCGCGGCCTAAATGACGCGAAAAATCTCTAAGGAGAGGCGAACGTGAGCGCAACCGAAAACCGCCTGGCCGTGCTTTTTCCCGGCCAGGGTTCGCAGGAAAAAGGCATGGGCCGGGCCCTGGCCGAAACTTCCGCCGACGCGGCCGAACTGTGGCTTCTGGCCGAAAAGGCCTCGGGGCTTCCCCTGCGCGAAATCTATTGGGAGGGCGACGAAGCGGCCATGGCCGACACCCGCGCCCTGCAACCGGCCATGACCGCCGTCACCCTCGGGCTGTGGCTGGCGCTTCGCGATACACTTTCCGGCGTGGTCGGCTTTGCCGGGCACAGCCTCGGCGAATACGCCGCCCTGGCCGCTTCGGGCATGCTCGAAGTGCCGGCGGCGCTCTCCCTGACCAGCCTGCGCGGCCGGCTCATGGCCGAAGCCGCCGGCGGCGACGGCAAGATGGCCGCCGTGCTCAAGCTCTCCCTCGAGGCCATAGAGGACGTTGTGGCCACGGCCCAAAACGAGACCGGCAAGCTGCTCGTCATCGCCAATTACAATTCCCCGGGCCAGTACGTCATTTCCGGCGAGGCCGAAGCGGTCGCGGCGGCCGCCGAACTGGCCAAGGCGCGCAAGGGCCGGGCCATTCCCCTGGCCGTCAGCGGCGCCTTCCACAGCCCGCTTATGGCCGCGCCGGCCAAGGAACTGGAAAAGGCCCTGCGCAAAGCCGGGCTGCGCGCGCACACCACGGCCCCGGTCTTTTGCAACGTGACCGGCGCGGCCGAGACCGATCCCGACAAGACGCTGGAGCTCCTCTGCCGCCAGATGACCTCGCAGGTGCGCTGGATCGACACCATGGCCGCCTTGCACGCGGCCGGGGCGCGCACCTTCGTCGAGCTCGGCCCCAAAAACGTCCTGACCAAGCTCGCTTCCGCCAATCTCAAGGACGCCGGGGGCGAATACGCCGCCGTGTCCGTAAACGATCCGGCCGGCGCGGCCGCCCTGGAGGCTTAAGCCATGCGGGCAACGGAGCATCTGCGCGGGCTTTTGGAAGAAGCCCTGGCCAAGCGCGGCATCGCCTGGCCGGCCAAGACCACCATCGAAGCGCCCCGGGACAAATCCCACGGCGACCTGGCCACCAACGTGGCCATGATGGCCTCCAAGGAGGCCAAGATGCCGCCCCGCCAGTTGGCCGGGGAGCTGCGGGAGGCGCTTCTGGCGGCAAGTCCCGATCTGGCCGACGTGGCCGTCGCCGGGCCGGGCTTTATAAACGTGACCTACACGCCGGCCTTCTGGCAACGCACCGTCCTCGATGTGACGGCCGGCGGCCAAGGCTACGGCCGGCTCGCCATCGGCGCGGGCACGAGAATCCAGGTCGAGTTCGTTTCGGCCAACCCGACCGGCCCCCTGCACATCGGCCATGGCCGGGGCGCGGCCGTGGGCGACAGCCTGACCAGGGTGCTGCGCGCGGCCGGGTTCACCGTTGAAACCGAATATTATATTAATGATGCCGGTCGCCAGATGCGCATCCTCGGCCAATCCATCCTCTACCGCTGCCGGGAGCTGGCCGGAAAGGACGTGACCGAGCCCGAGGATTACTACCGGGGCGACTACGTCAAGGATCTGGCCAGGGAACTGCTCGACCGCGAGGGTGAGGCCCTTTTCGCCATGCCCGAGGACAAGGCCGTCGACATCTGCCGCCTGTACGGCGAGCAAGAAATCCTCGCCGGCATCAAGCAGGATTTGCGGGACTTCCGGGTCGACCACGACGTCTGGTTTCCCGAGTCCAAGCTCTTTGCCGCCGGGGCCGTGGCCCGCACCTTCGACGACCTGCGGTCCAAAAACCTCGCCTACGACAAGGACGGGGCCCTGTGGTTCGCCACCACCAACTTCGGCGACGACAAGGACCGCGTGCTGGTCAAATCCGGCGGCGACCTCACCTACTTTGCCTCGGACATCGCCTACCACGACGACAAGTTCCACCGGGGCTTCGACGTGGTGGTGGACATCTGGGGCGCGGACCATCACGGCTACGTGCCGCGCATGAAGGCCTGCGTGGCCGCCTTGGGCCGTGATCCCGAAACGAGCCTCAAGGTCATCCTGGTCCAGCTCGTCAACCTGCTCAAAGGGGGCGAGCAGATCGCCATGTCCACCCGGGCCGGCAAGTTCGAAACGCTTGCCGACGTGGTGGCCGAGGTCGGGGCCGACGCGGCCCGGTTCATGTTCCTTTCGCGCAAATCGGACAGCCACCTGGACTTCGACCTGGACGCCGTGAAAGAAAAGTCGATGGACAATCCGGTCTACTATGTCCAATATGCCCATGCCCGGGTCAAATCGGTTTTCGCCAAGGCGGCCGAACGCGGCGTGGCGTGCCGCCCGGCCACGCCGGAAAAGCTCGCCCGGCTGGATACCGCCGAGGACCTGGAACTTTTAAAGCTCCTGGAGCAGTATCCCGACACCGTGGCGGCGGCGGCCCGGACCTTCGCCCCGCATCTGGTCAGTTTTTACCTGCGCGACCTGGCCGGCCAGCTCCACCACTATTACGCGGTCAACCCGGTTCTGACCGCCGGGGATGAAGAACTCATCGAGGCGCGGCTGGCGCTGCTTGGCGCCGTGGCCACGGTGGTGCGAAACGGGCTCGACCTGCTCGGCGTGTCGGCCCCGGACAAAATGTAGGCATTGCTTTGACGCCCCGGCCCGCGCGGCGGCGACTTTGGCCAAGGAATCCCATGTCATGAAGCTGCTCAACAGATTAAGCGTCACCCAGGAACGCGGTGGCCCACGCAAATTCTCCTTCGAGATGAGCATGTCCGGCCTCATCTCCGTCGGTATCGTGGTCGTGCTCGGCATGTGCTGGGTGTTCATCCTCGGTATCCTGGTCGGCCGGGGCTACCGGCCGGAGGCGGCCGTGCCCCAGATCGCCCAGATGATGCCCACCACCGAAACCGCCCAGCCGGGAGGCACCGCCGCCGAACCGCCCAAGGTGCTCAAGCCCGAGGAACTCCAGTTCATGGACGGGTTGCAGGGCAAGGACGGCACGGTGGTGACGGATTCCACCCAGAAATCCCCGGCCGACGGGAAGAAAACGGCTGGTCCCCAGGGCCATGACCTGCCCGACGCCAAGGTCGCGCCAATGGGCAGCGCCACGGCGGCCACCTCCATTCCCGCGCCGCCGCCGGTGCCCCCGGCGGCCAGGGTGGTACCGCCCGCGCCGACCAAGATCAAGGCGGAACCGTCCAGGAACAAGGCCGAACACGCCGCCGACAAAAAAGAGTCCGGCCGCTTCACCGCCAGCTACCAGGTGGCCTCCTTCAAGACCAAGGAGCAGGCGGACAACATGATCAAAGAGCTTTCCCGCAAGGGCCTGTCGGCCTCCATTCGTGAAGGATCGGCCGGCAATCGCAAGCTCTTTCGGGTGGATGTGCGTCTGAGGGGGACCGAGTCGGAGATCGCCGCCGAGCTCAAGCGGACAGGCGAAAAAGGTCCTATACTTCTCGGCAAAAAACCCTTATGAAGATTGCCCGCTTTAGCGGCAAAACAGATTAAAGAGGACCGCCCATGATCCCAGGCTCTTTCGTCCCCACCAAGGCGTTTTTCACCAAAGGTGTCGGTCGCCACAAAAACAAGCTGCAATCCTTCGAGCTTGCTCTGCGTGAAGCCGGTATCGAAAAACTCAATCTGGTCTATGTGTCGAGTATTTATCCGCCGCATTGCCAGTTGATCACCTTGGACGAAGGCGTCAAACTGCTCAATCCCGGCCAGATCACCTTTTGCGTCATGGCCAGAAACGCCACGGACGAGAAAAACCGCCTTGTCGGCTCGGCCGTCGGGATGGCGTTTCCGGCCGACAAATCCAACTACGGCTACATCTCCGAGCACACCTCCTTCGGTTCGGAGGAGCAGGAAATCGGCGACTTCGCCGAGGACCTCGCCTCCACCATGCTCGCCACCACGCTCGGCATCGACTTCGATCCGGAGACCGCCTACGACGAACGCCGCCAGATCTACCTCATGAGCGGCAAAATCATCGATTCGGCCTCCATGCCCTGCGTGACCACCGGTGACACCGGCATGTGGACCACGACCATCTCGGCGGTGGTGTTCATTCCTTAACCCCATGCGCTCCCAGGGAATATATCCCTCCGGGCCGGCGGTCGCGCCCTCACTGGAGATTCGGTGATGGACACGGCCGCCCGGGCTCGGGAAATCCTCCGCCGGCTGCGCCCCCTCTACCCCGACATGACGCCGGCCCTGCACTACGTCAGCGCCTACGAGTTGCTGGTGGCCACGGTCCTGGCCGCCCAATGCACGGACGCCCGCGTCAATCTGGTCACCCCGGACTTTTTCGACCGCTGGCCCGATCCGGCCGCCCTGGCCCGGGCCGAAGTGGCCACGGTGGAGGAAGTCGTGCGCTCCACCGGCTTTTTCCGCCAGAAAGCCAAAAATCTGGTGGCCGCGGCGAGGCGCATGGTCGAGCACTATGGCGGGAGCGTTCCCGACACCATGGAAACCCTGACCTCGCTTCCGGGCGTTGCCCGCAAGACCGCCAACATCGTGCTCTCCAACGCCCTGGGCAAACACGAGGGCATCGCCGTGGACACCCACGTCCGCCGGCTGTCCTTTCGCCTGGGCTTGACGTCCTCGGACAACCCGATCATCATTGAAAAAGATATGATGCCGCTTTTTGACCGTAAGGACTGGGGGGACGTCAACCACCTGCTCGTCCAGCACGGCCGGGCGGTATGCAAGGCCCGCAAACCGCTTTGCGACGCCTGCGTCCTTGATACCATCTGCCCCAAAAAGGGACTTTGACCCAACGCGTCCGCTTGCCGCCGCCTCCTTTTGCGTCCGGCGGGAAGTGACGTCCGAGGCGCAACATGCCAGCCGCAACCGTGCTTCCGCCATCCTCCGGACGCGATCGCCTGATTCTCGGCGTCGTATTTCTTTTATCCGGCGCATCGGCCCTGCTTTTCGAAACGCTGTGGCTGCATCTGGCCGGACTGGTTTTCGGCGTCAGCGTCTATGCCAGCGCCCTGGTCCTTTCGAGCTTCATGGGCGGTCTGGCCCTCGGCAACGCGCTCATCTCACGCTTCGGCCGCGACGTGCTCGACCCGGTGCGTTTTTACGCCGCCATGGAACTGCTGGTCGGGGTCTGGGGACTTTTGCTCGTTTTGTGCTTCCCCATGTTGTCGGTCTGGCTCGGGGCCATGCTGAGCCCGGCCCTGGGCAAGCCCTTTTTGCTCAATACCCTGCGCTTTTCCTTTTCCTTCCTGCTCTTTTTACTGCCGGCCACGGCCATGGGCGCGACGCTGCCGCTGCTGGTCAAGGCGCTCACCCGCCGCCCCGGGGAATTCGGCCGGGTGCTCGGCCGGCTTTACGGCGTCAACACGCTCGGGGCCTGTCTTGGGGCGTTGGCCGGTGAAACGCTGCTTATCGCGCCCCTGGGCCTTTCCGGCACCGGCATGGTCGCGACCGGGCTCAACGTGCTGGCCGCGGCCGGAGCCCTCGGCGTGGCCCGGCACTTCCGTGAGGAACCGGCCCGGGAGGCCTCGGCCGACAGGCCGGCGGTCAGGCCGCTGACCGGCCGGGCCAAGCGGCTTCTCGCCGCCGGGTTTCTGGCCGGGGGGGCCTTTTTGGCCCTCGAGGTCGTCTGGACGCGGTTTCTCCAGCTCTTCGTGCGCTCGACCAGTCTGGCCTTTGCCGTGATGCTGGCCGTGATCCTGGCCGGCATCGGCCTTGGCGGCATGTTCGCCGGCTGGTGGCTGCGTCGCGAAGCCGACGGACGCCGGGTCACCGCGCCGTTGGTCCTGCTTGTCGGAGCGGCCGCCCTGCTCTCCTTTCGCCTGTTCGAATCCGCCGCCGACCTTTCGTTTAGCGTCTACCAGACCCTGGACTGGCGCTATGTGACGGCGCTGTCCCTGGCCTTGATGTTTCCGGCCGCGTTTGTCTCGGGCATGGTCTTCACCACCCTCGGCGAGGCCTTCCATCGGGAGGTGGGCGACCGGGCCCGCTCGGCCGGGCTGGTGGCCATGGCCAACACGCTCGGGGCCATGGCCGGGCCGCTGGTGGCCGGGTTCATCCTCATTCCGGCCGTGGGTATGGAACTGAGCCTTTTTATCCTGTGCGCCCTTTACATCCTGCCGGCGCTCCTGTGCGCCGGGCGGGTCGAGCCCTGGCCGTCGCCGCGCACCAGCCCCTTTCTCCTGGCATCGGGAGCCGCCTTTGTCCTTTTTCTGGCCATTTTTCCCTTCGGCGCCATGCGCGGCTATTTGAACCGCGCATGCGCCGACTTCATCAAGGGGGGGGAAACGGTGGTGGCCACCATCGAGGGCGTCACCGGCACGCTGCAATACCTCCGCCAGGACTACCTGGGCGAACCCTACGCCTACAGGCTCGTCACCGACGGCTACTCCATGTCCTCCACGGACCGCAGCGCCAAGCGCTACATGAAGTTTTTCGGTTATTTCCCGGAAGCCACCCTGCAAAACCCGAAAACGGCCCTGCTCATCTGCTTCGGCACGGGCTCCACGGCCTCGGCCCTGGTCGAGGATCGCCGGCTCACCTCCATCGACGTGGTGGACATCTCCCGCGACGTGCTGCGCGGGGCGAACATCGTCTACCCCAAGCCGGAGCGAAATCCCCTGGAGGACCCCCGCGTGGCCAGCCACGTGGAGGACGGCCGCTTTTACCTGCTGGCCACCCCGAAGAAATACGACATCATCACGGCCGAGCCGCCGCCCCCCATGATGGCCGGTGTGGTCAACCTCTATTCCCGGGAATACTTCCAGCTCATGCGCGACCGCTTAAACGACGGCGGCATGGTCACCTATTGGCTGCCGGTGTTCGAGATTTCGCCTGCCGACGCCAAGGCCATTCTCAAAGCTTTTGCCGACGTCTTCGAGCACACCTCGCTTTGGACCGGCGACAACTTCAACTGGATGATGGTGGGCGTCAAAAAGCCCAAAGGGCCCAAGCCGGCCGCGAATTTTTCCAAGCCCTGGGAAGCGCCGGACACCGGACCGGGGCTACGCCATATCGCTGTGGAAAATCCGGGGCAACTCGGCGCGCTTTTCATGCTCGACGGCAAAGCGCTCGCCGATTATCTCGGCGACGCCAAGCCGCTGACCGACAACTACCCCAAGCGGCTGCGCGGCTATCCCGAAAGCCCGCAGGTGCAGCAACAATACCTGGCCGCCCACAACAAGCTCCTCGACGCCCTGGCCTCCAAGGAGCGTTTCGAGCATTCCGCCGAGGCGGCGCTGCTTTTGCCCCAGGAAATACGAGAGAAGGCCGACGGCTGGTTCGAAACCCAGCAGATCATGAATACCTACTTGAACAACATGCTCACCCCGCCGCCGCCGCTCCCGGCCGTCAACTACGTCCTGTCCGGGACCGACCTGCGCGTGCTGCCCTTGTGGCTGATGAAATCCGACGCCAAAAAGCAGGCCATCGTCGCCCGGGTGCTGGAACACGGCATGGAGCCCACGGCGGAGACGGAATTCCAGCTTGGCATCAAGGCCCTGGCCGACCGCGATTATCTGCTGGCCGACGCCAAGCTCAAGCACGCCCAGGAGATGGGTTATCCGAGCAATCTGGCCCCGGCCCGGGTCTACGTGCTGTGCATGGCCGGGCAACTCTCCGAAGCCGAGGACCTGGCCGGCAAAGCCTTCCAGACCGCGAAAGCCTCGGCCGGGGCACGCCGGTACATGGAGTGGCTGGCCCAGACCTTCGGCTTCAAAAGCCCGTTTTGACCGTGCGACCCATCACGTCGATCCGCTGACGGGCCGCTGACGGGCCGTCAGCGCGTCTGCGGGTTTTGCCCGAGGAACGCCTCGCGGGCACTTCCGACGGCATCCAGACCGCACCCTGTGAAAGGGCCCTGTCGCCGGGAACGGGAGCACCCAGGCGTAATCCGCCTTTCGTCTGCCTCACTCCATAGACAAAATCTATCGCAACGCAGCAGTAATATTAAATCATTCGATTTGACCAGTCCGGGGCCGACGGGGCTATGTTCCTTGCCAAAAGGAGCATTGTCATGGAAGTCACGCTCGATTGCCGGGGACTGGCCTGTCCGGGACCGGTATTGCGCTGCAAGGAATGCGTGGAGGCGGAAGATCGGCCGCAGACGCTTGCCGTCACCGTGGACAATCAAGCGGCCCGGGAAAACGTCACCCGTTTTCTGGGCATGCGCGGCTACGCCGTCACGGCGACCGAGAAGGACGGCCTTTTCGTCTTGCGGGCCACGGCCACGGGCGAGGCCGTACCGCCGACCCAACCCGCCACCGCCGCCGCGCCCCGGAAAAAAGTCGACAACCCCAGGACCGCCGCCTTCATCACGGCCGACACCGTGGGCCGGGGCGATCCGGAACTCGGCGCCAAGCTCATGGTCAATTTCATCGCCACCCTGCCGGAACTGGGCGAGGGGCTTTGGCGCATCATCCTGGTCAACGGCGGGGTCAAGCTGGCGGTCGCCGGCAGCCCGGTCCTGCCCAAGCTCAAGGCCTTGGCCGAGGCCGGGGTCTCCATCCTGGTCTGCGGCACCTGCCTGGACTTTTTCGGCATCCTGGAGCAAAAGGAGGTCGGCGAGACAACGAACATGCTCGATGTGGTCACAAGCCTCGATCTGGCCGACAAGATCATCCAGATATAGTCGCTTGGGTGCTGTCACCGTCCAGCACAGCCTCCCGCCCCATGCGGCGCTTGCGGGCATGCCGGCCGTTTGCGCATCCGTCCCTCTCTTGGTGACATAACGCCTTATCGGAAAGTCCATGCAGGAAGACGCAGCCACGACGTATTTTTTGCCGCCAGAGCGTCTGGGGCAGGACGCGATTTTGCGCATCGCCCAGGAGATCGCCAACTCTCCGGCCGCCATCTCCCTGGCGCTCGTGCCGCTGGCGGTGACTATTCTAAACGACACCCGGCAGATCGTCTATGCCAACATGCGGTTCGTTCGCATGGTCGGCGTCCAGGACACCGGTGAAGTCATCGGCAAGCGCCTGGGGGAGGCTCTTGGCTGCGCCCATGCCGTGGAGCTTCCCGGCGGTTGCGGTACCACCCGCTTCTGCCAGTATTGCGGCGCGGCCAAGGCCATCGTCAAAGGCCTTGAAGGCGAACACGCCACCCAGGAGTGTTCCATAGACCGTTTGACGCCGTCGCATCTCGAGGCCCTCAACCTGCAGGTCTGGACGGCCCCCATGGCGCAGGGGCCACACCACCTGGTGCTGACTTCCGCCCTCGACATCGCCCACGAAAAGGCCTTGCGCAATTTCGAGCGCCTCTTTTTCCATGACATCCTCAACGCCGTGTCCGGCATCAAGGGCATCCACGACCTTATCACTCTGGAATTGCCGGACAATCAACCCCAGGACCTCGATCTGCTGCGCCGGGCCATAAACGACATCCAGGACATCGTGGAAACCCAGAGAGACTTCCTGGCCGTGGAAGCCAAGGAATACCACTATGCCCGCACCAGCCTCGAGACGCTGGAAATCCTGCATTATCTGGCGGCCTATTGCCAGTCGTTCAACCACGAGCCCAAGCACGTCCTGTCCGTCGATCCCGATTCACCCTCGCTTGCCTTTGCCTCGGATTCCCGCATCATCCAGCGCATCATGGTCAACATGATCAAAAATGCCCTGGAGGCCTCGGCTCCGGGCGAATTAGTGACCCTTGGCTGCGCGCCCGGCGAAAATGGCGGCGTGGTTTTCTGGGTCCACAATCCGGCCGTCATGCCCGAAGAGACCCGCATGCGTCTTTTTCAGCGGGGATATACGACCAAGGGTGTGGGGCGTGGCTTCGGCACCTACGGCATGCGGCTTTTCGCCCAGGAATGTCTGGGCGGGGATGTGGATTTCACCTCCGCCCCCGGTGCGGGTACCCGTTTTTTCCTGCGGCTTCCGGGCTGATCCCATGGCTGACGACACGGGTGTGCGCCTCAACAAGGCGCTGGCCGAGGCCGGAGTCTGCTCCAGGCGGCAGGCCGACGCGCTGATCGCCGCCGGCCGGGTCGCGGTCGACGGCAGCGTGGTCACGGAACTCGGGCGCAAGATCGACCCGTCCCGAACGCGCCTGACCGTGGACGGCAAAGACATCAGCAAGCCGGACAACACCGCGCCGCTGACCATCATGCTCCACAAGCGGCCGGGCTGCGTCACCACCGCCCGCGATCCCGAGGGACGTCCCACCGTCTTCGACGCCCTGCCGGAACCCTACCGTAAAAGACGCCTCTTTTCCGTGGGCCGCTTGGATTTTTTTTCCGAAGGACTGCTGCTTTTGACCTCCGACGGCGAACTGGCCTACCGGCTGGCCCATCCCCGCTGGCACGCGCCCAAGCGCTACATGGTCACCGTGCGCGGCCACATCGTCCCCGATGCGATCAAGGCCATGGGACGCGGCATGCGGCTGGCCGAAGGGGAAGAGCTTGCCCCGATCCGGGCCCGCATCACCAAGCGGCTGGCCGCCGATCGCTTTGTCCTGGAGATGGAACTGCGCCAGGGAATCAACCGCCAGATTCGCCGCATGTGCCGCGACCTGGGTCTCACCGTCCTTTCGCTCGTGCGCGTCGCCCAGGGCCCCCTGGAACTGGGGAGGCTGGCTCCGGGAAAATGCCGGGAACTGACCGGGGAGGAACTGGCCGCGTTGCGCCGCTCCGTCGGCCTGCCGCTCGACGCAGCCAAACCAGCCCCCCGGAAGCCTCGCCAGGCTACTTGAGGTCGCGCTCCTTGGCCGGAGCGTTGTCGTGGACCTTGGCGTCCCTGGGCGGCGTGAACGTGAAGAGGCTGTCGGCAAGCTTGGGGTTGACCGCCACGCCGGTGAGCGTCAGGTCGTTGGTGTTGGCGTAGAAATCCTGAATGAAAATGCGGGCAATCATGTCCGTTGCCAGATCGACCCAGACCCGGGCCATGACCAGCCCCGGCTCGGGCTCGCGCGGGGCCAGATCCAGCACGGCCTGTCCCGGGCCGACATCCGACGCCTTGCCGGCAGCCACAAAAAAATCCTCGGTCAGGTTGGCCTTGCCCGTCAGAAACCGCAGCATGGTCTTGGAACTGATGATCTCCTTGACCGCATAGCGGTAGGCCTCCTTGTCCTCCTCGAAATAATCCCAGACGGCATCCTTGCCGACGATGAGCAGCTCTTTTTCGGGCTTGACCGTCTCCCAGCGCACCAGCACCGGTTTTTTGAAGAAAAACGAGCCTGACCGGTGCTCGGTGTCGCCGCTGGCCGCGTTGCGGATGGCCTGGGTGAACAAGGCGGAAAAGGCGTTTATCGTGGCGTATTTCTTCTGGATGCGACCGGCCAGCTCCGTCGGGTCCACGGCCCGGGCCGTGGCGGCGGTGGCCAACACGAAACAGACGGCAAGGAAAAAGGCGCGTTTTTTCATGGTGTGTCCGTGGTGGAAGGGGAACTGGGGGAGGGAACCCCTTTTTGCAAAAAGGGGTTCCCTCCCCCAGCCCCCCACCCTCCCCCAC
>NZ_JBLODY010000054.1:0-28659 GCF_047785625.1 Solidesulfovibrio sp. C21 | reverse complement strand
GCTCCGACCAATACGCCGCCTTCAAGGAACGCACTTCTGTAGCTGGTGCTGCCATGGTCGTCCTCCTGTGGGATAAACCATGGCAGAAAATTCAAGCGACGTAAGAAGGACCTATTTGGACGCTTACATGCGAATACACCATTTCGACTGCTGCGGCGAACGGTGCTGCAAGATGCCCTTGCGTTGATCCCGCATGATCATCCATTGACCAATGTCATGTTGTCCGTTGTCTTGACAGCGCAAGAAAAAAGCATCGACTGGCTGCCCATTACGTTTCGCGCGCGCCAGGGCGGCGTCAATTCCATCAATCTACGCCGCATTGTCCGCATCGGACTGCGCGCTATTCGGGATTTCCGGGTCTTTCGCAAAACGCTGCACCATGCAGGCCTCCGATAAAACCGCAAGCCTTCCGGGCCTTTTTTCCCCAAAATGCGGCTGCCCTCAAAAATACCCATCTGGCCATATCCCGTGTTTTTTGGTCTTATGGCACCGGCGCCGGATGTCGGGCCGCGGTTGCTTGCGGCCTGGATAAGATGTTTGCATATTTTCGAGCAATTCACGCTTGATACTGCGCGTCCGGCCTATGAGGAGGGAACCATGCGCGTGGCTTTTGTGGGCGACTCGCTGATCGTCGGCGTGGGCGATCCCTGTTATCTCGGCTGGGTGGGGAGGCTTTGCGCGGCCGCGCCCGTGGCCGGCCTGGAACTCACCATGTACAACCTCGGCGTACGCTCCGAAACGAGCCGGCACGTCAAGAATCGGGTCGGGCGCGAGTTGCCGTCGCGTCTTCTTCCCCGCGACGAGGCCAGGGTGGTGCTGTCCTTCGGGGTCAACGACGCCAAGGTGGAGGACGGGCGGCGCAAGGTGGAGCTGGCCGAGTCGGTGGACAACCTTTTTGCCTGCGCCACCTATGTGTCCAATCTGTGTCCGCTGCTGGTGGTCGGGCCGCCGCCGGTGCTCGATGCCGCCCACTGCGCACGGGTGGAGGAAATTTCCGACGCCTTTGCCAGGGCCTGCGACGATATGGGCGTGGCCTATCTGGAAATGTACCGGGCGCTGGGCCACGACGCGACCTACCGCAACAGCTTGGTCGCGGGCGGCGACGGCTACCACCCCGAAGCCGCCGGCTACGCGGCCATGGCCACGCGCGTCGGGGCATGGGACGCTTGGCGTGGTTGGTTTCGTTGCTGAAGATTCCTTAAAAAATGAGCCGGGGGGAAACTTTTTTGAAAAAAAGTTTCCCCCCGGACCCCCTTTCAAAAAACTTTTACCGGTTACAGCATGTTGCCATTGTTCCACCCATAACCGTCAAAAGTTTTGGGGAGGGGAGAGCGCGAGAGGGGAACCCTTTTTTTAAAAAGGGTTCCCCTCTCGCACGTTCCTCATTTCCTCATTTCCTCAATTCCAACGCCGCCACCACTTCGATGTGGGCGGTGTGGGGGAAGAGGTCCACGGGCGTGACCTGGTTGAGTGTGTAGAGGTCGCTTAGGGTTTTGAGGTCCCGGGCCAGGGTGGCCGGGTTGCAGGAGACGTAGACGAGCTTGTCCGGCGCGGCGTCCATGACGGCGGCCAGGGTTTGCCCGTCCACGCCGGCGCGCGGCGGATCGATGGTCACGACCGCCGGCTTGGTCGCGGCCAGATCGGCCAGCACCGTTGCCGCGTCCCCGGCCTTGAACACGCAGTTGTCGCGTCCGGAGCTTTTGGCTGCTTTCCGCGCGTCGGCCACGGCCCGCTTGTCCGCCTCCACGCCGTAGACGGTTTCGAAGCCCGGGGCCAGGGCCAGGGCGATGCCGCCGCAGCCGCAATACACGTCCCAGAGCGCCCGGTCCGGGGCCGAGCCGGCCGCCCGGGCCACCTCCGCATACAGTTTTTCCGCCGCCCTGGTGTTGGTCTGGGCGAACGCGTCGGCCGAGATGCGAAGCCGCACCTCCCCGATGCGTTCCTCCAGGTGGTCGGCCCCGAGGGCGGAGATCTGCCGCTCGCCGATGGCCACGGCCATGGGGTTGCGGCGCACGGAATGGACGAAACCCGAGACATCGGGAAATCGTTCCAGCAGGCTTTCGCCGAGATGCTGGGCGGCGTCCCCGGCCCGCCGCGAGGGGGCGGTGATCAGGTGGACGAGTCTGCCGCCGGTGGCCAGGGAACGGCGCAGCACCAGATGCCGCCATACGCCCTTGCCCGTGCGCGGGTCGTAGGCGGCAAGCCCGGTGTCCGCGCAGGTCTCGCGGACAAAGGCCAGGATGTCGCCGACCCGGTCGTCCATGAGCAGGCAGTTTTCGATGTCGAGCACCCGGCCCGGACGCTGGCGTTCGTGCAGCCCCAGATGCAGCCGGCCGGCAAAGGCGAATTCCATTTTGTTGCGGTAGCCGTAAATGTCCGGCGAGGCCACGACGGGGGCGACATCCACGTCCCGAAGTCCGCCCAGACGGGAGAGGGTTTCCGCCACTTGCTGGCGTTTCCAGAAAAGTTGGGCCGCGTAGTCCAGGTCCTGGTGCAGGCAGCCGCCACAAACGCCGAAATGGGGGCAGGGCGCGGCCACCGCCTGGGGCGCGACGGTCAGCGTCTCCACCACCAGGGCCTCGGCGAATCCTTTTTTGACCTTTGTCACCTTGGCCCGCACCGTCGCGCCGGGCAGTCCGCCGTCCACGAAAACCACCAGCCCGTCCACCCGGGCCACACCCTTGCCGCCAAACGCCAGTCGGTCCACGACCAGCGTCAGTTCCGTGTCTTCTCGCATGTCCATGCCCGGCCTTATGCGCGAGCCCGGCCCCGGACGCAAGGGCAGCCTCGCCGGCACGGACGCCGCCACATTTCCGACGACCGGTCTAACCAATTGCCTCGGCGGGAAATTTCAGCTAGGGGGTGAAAAGCCGGAGGAGGTCGATGACACGCAAGCATATCCTCATCGCCAGCCTGGTGTGCCTTTTCCTGACCCTCGCCGTGGCCGGCATGGGGTATCGGGCCAAAAACGACGTCGAGGCCGTGGTCACCGACCAGTTCAATAACCAGCAGCTTCTTCTGGCCCAGAAGATCGCCGGCGACATCACCGATCATTTCGCTTTCCTGCACACCTGTCTGCAGGGACTGTCGCTGATGTGGCGCGAGGAAACCGCGGCCGACGCCAAGCCGTGGCTGGCCATGCCGGCGTTTTACGACATCTTCGCCCAGTGGAACGTGACGGCGCTCGGGGTGCTGCGGCCGGGCCATGACGCGCCCGTGTTCTACGACGCCTCGGGCACGCCCCTGTCCGCGCCGGGACTTTGCCCCGGCTGGTGCCACGACCTTTTCAGCGGTTCCCCCAACATCGGCCGCATTGCGCTCAGTCGCGTGTATTCCCCGGACAAAGGCCCCTTTGCCGGGCGGCTGCTGGTGAACATGACCATGCCCCTGGCGGATGAGTCCGGCGGCGTGGGCGGGTTGGTCCTCGTGGTCGACGCCGCCGCCGTGGCCGCCCGCTACGCCCACGGCGTACGCTCCGGCGAGACCGGCTACGCCTGGGTCATCGACGACAAGGGCGTTTTTCTCGACCACTATGACAAGGCCTTCATCGGCCACGATTCCCTGGTCGTGCGCCGGCAGCGCGACCCGGGCATCGACTGGTCGCGCCTGACCTGGCTCATCAACGCCCGGGTCTTGAAAGGCGCGCAGGGCACGGACTGGTACATCTCGGGCTGGCACCGGGGCCGCACCGGCGTGATCCGCAAATTCGTGGCCTACTGCCCGGTGCGCCTGGACGCCGGCGAGCACCCGGCCAACCGCTGGGCCGTGGCCCTGGCCGCGCCCGAACAGGAAGTGCAGGGGATCATCGGCCGGCTGGTGGTGCGCCAATGGCTCATTGTCGGGCTGTTCGAGCTGGTGGTCTTCGCCGGATTCGCCATGACCATGCATTTGGCCCTGCGCTGGTCCAAGACCCTAGAACGCGAGGTGGACAAGACCTCGCGGGAACTGCTCGGGGCCCAGGAAAAGCTCATCCGGGCCGAGCGGTTCGCGGCCATCGGCGAAGCGGCGGCGCGGCTGACCCATGAAATCAAAAATCCGCTCATGCTCATGGGCGGCTTCGCCAGCCAGGTGCGCCGGAACCTGCCCGAGAAGACGGCCGACGCCGAAAAGCTCGGCATCATCGAGGAGGAGGCCAAGCGCCTGGAATCGCTGTTGACGGAAGTGCGCGATTTCACCCGGCCCGCTCCGCCCCAGATCGAGCCCCGGGATTTCAACGCCACGGTCAAGGAGTCCCTGGCCATCATGGCCGAGGCCCTTTCCTCGCGTTCCATCACGGTCACGGCCCGTCTGGACGGGGACCTGCCCCCCGTGCCCCATGACGCGGCCCGGCTCAAGCAGGTCTGCATCAATCTTTTCAAAAACGCCGCCGAGGCCATGGAAGCGGGCGGCACGCTCACGGTCGCCACCCGGACCGTCGGCCGCAAGGCCCGGCTCACCGTGACGGACTCCGGCGGCGGCATCCCCGACGATGTGCGGCAGCGGGTGTTCGATCCCTTCTGCACCACCAAGGAATCGGGCACGGGCCTGGGACTGGCCGTGTGTCAGCGCATCATCGAGGACCATCACGGCGAGATCGGGTTTACGACCACCGCCACGGGCACGACCTTTACCGTGGAACTGCCGCTCGGGGCCTGATCCTGATTCCGCCTCCCGTGGCTTGTTCCCGGGACCTGTCCCCTGGCCCGAATCCGGCCTCGCCCAGGCAGGCGAAAAGATGGGGATACACTGCGTCGTCGAGCATGCTCTCGGGTTCGTTGGCGTCGTAGTAGCCGCACCAGATTTCCGTAAACAGACTGTCCGGCAGGCGCGACAGGTCCGGTACGGCGAGCCGGCACAAGACCGGCCTGCCGCGCCACCACGCGCGGGCCTGATAGAAGTACTGCCCCCGGTGGTTGACCCTGGCCTCGAAACGGTACTCGGCGAGCAGGGCGCTTATGAGGCGGGCTCCTTCGTCGCATGAAAATCCCATGCCGGTCATGGGCTGTCCTCCTTTCCGTCACAATGTCTGACTGTCGCGTTGTCGCCGCACGGCGACCGCCGGGACGCGGTCATTTGATTTCCCCGGGCTGCCTGGGCGCAGTGGTTTTTTGGGGCGGGAAATCGGAAGGTTTGCGGCCATCCGGGGTGTCGGGGTGCAGCCTGGACGGGCCGAAGAAGCGTTTTGCCCAGGTGCCGGCCTGGCGACGCGAAGAGATGGATGCTTGGGACAGCATGGATTTCCTCCTTTTTTGAGGGCGACCGGCCTCAGGCCGTCGTATTGGGACTAGTCTCTATCGATAATGAGTTTCAATGTCAATTGTGTTGTCGCGACATTTTTGCCCACCAAGGCGCCACGTCGTACCGGGTCCGATACGGCCTCGGGTTGCCGGCCGGGGCGAGAAGGGCTACGTATGGCCGCAACTTGTCGCAGGAGGTCCGCATGGCCGCGTTTCGCCTGGCGTTGTGCCAGATCAACCCCACGGTCGGGGACGTCGGGGGCAATGTGGCCAGGGTCCTGGCCGGGCTTGACCAAGCCCGCCGGGTCGGGGCCGATCTCGTGGTTTTCCCGGAAATGGTCGTCTCCGGCTATCCGCCGGAGGATTTGTTGCTCAAATCCGATTTCCTGGATGCCTGCATGGCGGGCGCACGTCGCATCGCCGGCAAGGCCCGGGGACTGACGGCGGTTTTCGGCTGTCCGTGGTTCGAGGACGACCTTATAAACGCCGCCATCGTCGCCCATGACGGGGCGGTGGCCGGCATCACGGCCAAGCGCTATCTGCCCAATTACGGCGTGTTCGACGAGAACCGCTATTTCGCCACGGGTCGGGGCAGCGCGGTCTACGACCGGGACGGGTTCATTTTCGGGGTCAGCGTCTGCGAAGACATCTGGTACCCCGGCGGCCCGCCGGCCGAGCAGGCCCATGGCGGCGGGGCCAAGCTCTTGGTCAATATTTCCGCTTCGCCGTACCATCGGGGCAAGGGGGCCGGCCGGGAACGGATGCTTTCCACCCGGGCCTCGGACAACAGCGCCTACGTGGCCTATGCCAACATGGTGGGCGGCCAGGACGAGCTGGTTTTCGACGGCCACAGCGTTATTTTCGGCCCGGACGGGGGGCTTGTGGCTCGGGGGCGGCAGTTTGCCGAGGACATGGTCGTGTGCGACCTCGATCCGGGCCTGCCCCGGCGGCAACGGCTGCTCGACCCGCGCTGCCGCAAATGGGAGCCCCAGCTGGAACACTGCCCAAGGCGCGTGCCCCTGCCCCATGTCGCCGATTCCGTGCGCGCGCCGCTTGACCCGCCGGCCCTGCCGCCGCTTCTGGGCGAGGTCGAGGAGGTCTACCGGGCGCTGGTCCTTTGCACCGGGGATTACGTGAAAAAGTCCGGATTCGGCGGGGTGTGCATCGGGCTTTCCGGCGGCATCGACTCGTCGCTGACGGCGGTCATCGCGGCCGACGCCCTGGGGCCGGAAAACGTGCTCGGCGTGGCCATGCCCACCCGCTATTCCTCGGACGACAGCCTGGAGGACGCCCAGGAACTGGCGGAAAAGCTTGGCATCACGTTCCACGTGGCGGCCATTGAGGATATTTTCAAGGCGTTTTTGGGCACGTTGTCCCCGCTTTTCGGCGACCGGCCTTTTGACGTGACCGAGGAAAACCTGCAACCGCGCATTCGCGGCACGCTGCTCATGGCCCTTTCCAACAAGTTCGGCCGGCTGGTTTTGACCACGGGCAACAAGTCCGAGGTCGGGGTCGGCTATTCGACGCTCTACGGCGATACGGCCGGCGGGTTTTCCGTGATCAAGGACGTGCCCAAGACCCTGGTGTATGCGCTGTCGCGCTGGCGCAACGAGCAGGCCGGCACGGACCTTGTGCCCGCGCGGGTGCTGGTCAAGCCGCCGACGGCGGAACTGCGGCCCGATCAAAAGGATTCGGATTCGCTGCCGGAATACGACGCGCTCGACCCGGTACTGGCGGCCTATGTGGAGCGGGGGCTTTCCCCTGCGGCCATGAAGGCGGCCGGGATGGACGCTGCGGTGGTGGACCGGGTGACGCGGCTTGTGGACAGAAACGAGTACAAGCGACGGCAAAGCCCGCCCGGGCCGAAAATCACGCCGCGCGCCTTTGGCAAGGACTGGCGGCTGCCCATCGTCAACCGCTACGACCCGCATAAAAACGGGGACTGAGGCGGCGTAACGGACGGAAGGTGTCTGGGAGCTTTTTGAGCCGGGAAGGGCGGACGCTGGGCGCGCCGATTTGACCGAATAGGGCGGGTTTGAGCCAGGTGTCAAAACCGGCTTGACGCCCCGTGACGCCGCGTGTATCTAGCTTTTCCTCATACGCGCCAGCGTAGCTCAGTTGGTAGAGCAGCTGATTCGTAATCAGCAGGTCCGGAGTTCGAGTCTCCGCGCTGGCTCCATTAGAAAATCGAAGGGTTACAGGTGGAATTTAGCTCCGCCCGTAGCCCTTCTTTTTTGCCAAAAAACCGATTTGGTCCCGGAATAGTCCCGGAAAGGGAAAAATACCTGGGAGTCCCTTGAGGGTGGGCCATTGTCACGAGACAATGCCTCCCCGTTCGGGGTCTCTTTCCAGGCCAGCGAGCTTGGGGGCAATCATTGCGGCCATCTCGATTTGGCTTCCCTGTGCCTCGGCGTGCCGGCACTGTCCACAGGCTGGGACCGGTTGGCCCGGATGAAATGGGGCCAGGAGGTCGTACTTGAAGGAAATCGCGCGCAACATTTGAGTCGCGGCATGCCCTTATTTTCCATTTTTCGCCCCCCGCGTTGATTGTAATCAATGCCCGACAGCTGCGCGTGGTGCATATCTAGTGCGGTCAACAAGCAAGGAGGCCTTCTCAGGCATGAGCTGCGAAATTCTATGCCCGTATTGTTATGAAAACCAGTTTATTGCCGCAAATGCTTGTGCCTTTATTGGCTTAGAGCATGAGCTGTATCGAAATTCGACGAAATCGACCCAGGCCGTTGTCGCGGCCTGACAATACAACGCGAAACCACAAGGAGCAAATTCGTATGAGCACCAAACGCATTGTCGTCATCGGTGGCACTGCCGCCGGTCCAAAGGCGGCCTCCCGGGCCAAGCGCCTGGATGAGACTGCGGAAGTCACCCTGCTGCAAAAAGCATCCGCGCTGTCCATGGCCTCCTGCGGCTATCCTTATTACGTGGCCGGTGAGGTCGAGGACCGCGACATGCTGCTCGCCACCCCGGCCGGCGTGGTGCGCGATGCAGCATTTTTCGCCGGGGCTAAGGGCATCATCGCCAAAGTCTCGACTGAGGTCACGGGCATCGACCGGGAGGCCAAGACCGTGGCCTGGAAGCGCGTGGATACCGGCGAGACGGGGTTCCTGCCCTATGACAAGCTGATCGTGTGCACCGGGTCCGTGCCCAAGGTGCCGCCCATCCCGGGCCGCGAACTGGCCGGAGTCACCACCCTGACCAGCCTCGAGGACGCCGACCGGCTGCGCGAGCTGGCCGCCACCAACAAAGACGAGAAGACCGTCATCATCGGCGGCGGGCTTATCGGCATGGAGACCTGCGAAGCGCTGGTTGTGGCCGGCATGGACGTGACCGTGGTCGAGGCCCTGCCCCAGACCCTGAGCTTCCTGGACCCGGAACTGGCGCTTTTGGTGCAGAAGCATGCCACATCCAAGGGCGCGAAGATCATCACCGGCGTGGGGATTTCCGCCATTAACGGCCAGGACGGCAAAGTCGCCGGCGTCACCCTGGCCGACGGCCGGGAACTGCCCTGCACGCTGGTCATCATGGCCATCGGCGTGGCTCCCAACACGGGGCTGGCCAAGGCGGCGGGCCTGGCGCTCGGTCCCACCGGCGGCATCATCACGGACGAGCGCATGCGCACCTCCGATCCGGACGTCTACGCCGCCGGCGACTGCGTGGAAGTGAAAAACCGCCTGACCGACGAGCCCATGCTCGCCCCCTTCGGCGATCTGGCCAACCTGGAAGGCCGGGTGGCCGGCGAGAACGCGGTCCTTGGCGACACGGCCACCTTCCCCGGCACCATCGGCAGCGGCATCTGCAAAATCTTCGACTTCACCGCCGCCTCCACCGGCCTGTCCGAGTTCCGGGCCAAACAGGCCGGCTTCGACGTGGTGACGGCCATAAACGCCAGCCCGGACAAGCCCGGCTTCATGGGGGCCAAGCCGGTGGTGTCCAAGCTCATCGCCGACGCCAAAACCGGCCGTATTCTGGGGTTCGCCTGCGTGGGCCTGGGCAACGTCAACCGGCAGGCGGCGGAAATGGCCATGGCCATCCTCGGCGGGCTGACCGTGGACGACGTGGCCATGGCCGACCTGCCCTACGCGCCGCCGTTTTCCCTGGCCATCGACCACGCCATCGCCACGGCGCACATCCTGCAAAACAAGATGCGCGGGCTCATGCGGGGCCAGTCGAGCATCGTGGCCAAATCCCGCATCGACAACGGGGAGCATCCCTACCTGCTCGACGTGCGCGGTCCCAAGGAGTTCGAGGAAATGCGCCTTGGGCGCGGCGAGACGCTCATTCCCCTGGGACAGCTGCGCAAGCGCCTCGGCGAACTCCCGGCGGACAAGCAGGCCCCCGTCATCACCTACTGCAAGGTGTCCATGCGCGGCTACGAGGCCCAGCGGGTGCTCGAAGCCAACGGCTACGACAACGTGACGGTGCTGGAAGGCGGACTGGTGGCTTGGCCGTTCGGCCTTGAACAATAATATCCTTTTGAAAAAAGCGTGCGGGAGGGGAGAACCCTTTCAAGGGTTCTCCCCTCCCGGCCAAGGCGTTGTCGGCCAATGGGAACGCCTGATCTCAGTGCGGCATCGCGTTCTTTGCCGCTCCCCCGTGACCAGCCCCCAGTTCAGGATACTTTCCTGGCAAATCACTCACTGCCACCAGAGGCGGCAGCCAATGAGCCATGGGCAGAGCCGGAGGGATACGCGTTATTATTATTCGCACGTCCCGTCCCGGCATCCTTCGAGAAGCTGTCTATTCAAAATGCGGATTTCGCCCTCACGCTGTTCGATCATACTTCGTTTAGACATCTTGGTGAGGGTTCGCGAAAGAGTTTCCGGGGTTACGCCTATGATTTTGGCAAATTCACGATGTGTGACTCCGAGGCGGATCGATTCACCCTGTGCGTGGGTGAGAAAGTACGCTGCAATGCGTGACGGTATTTGTTTTAGGGATAACGAATCGATCATCTCCATAGCTTCTTTGAGTCGTCGTGAAATGACCTTTAATAGAACTAGCAGCAGGGCCGGGTCCTCTTTGGACAGCCGTTCGAACTGCCGCGGCGCCAGGACAAGCACCCGGCTTGATTCCAGGGCGGCCAGATTGGCCGGATGTTTTCCGTCGGAAAAGACCGAGCACAGGCAAAACGGCTCCCCGGGCCCGAAAATGTAGATGATCTGCTCCTTGCCGTCCTCCGCGACCTTGAAAAGTTTCACCCGTCCGGAAAGAAGCACGTGGAATCCCGTCGAGGCGGTCCGTTCGCTGAAGTAGATGCCGCCCGCCGCAATGGACTCCACCGAGGCCTCGCGCGCGACGTGTTCCCGCTGGGCGGGGCTCAGCGTTGCGAAAAGCGCCATTCCCTCCAGTTCCCCGGCCGTGATTGTGGTACGGCCACGTCCTCCATCTTTTCCCATTTTTCCCCTCCGCGTTGATTGCGGTCAATGCCCGGCAGCCGCGCGTGGTGCATAGTGCGGTCAACAAGCAAGGAGGTCTCCAGCTATGAGATACGAAATCCTATGCCCGTATTGCCATGAAAATCAAACAGTTGTCCATCCAGGCGGCTATACGCCAATCTATGCCGAGTGTGCGTCTTGCGGCAAGCGGTTTGTCCTGGAGCCGGAGCGGCACGGCGTCGCCGTCTACAAAGTCGAAGATGCGCCGTGCTGCTCCGACCCGGATTGCCTTGAAACCGAGCTTGCCGCCTCGGAGAATGACTAGCAGCCATATGGCCGGAAAAAAGGCACTGTCCGTCTTTGTGTGGACGTAGACGAAAAAATCTTCACAGACCTAGCCGCCCGCCACAATGTTCCAGCATTCAACGTTGTACAGATTTCATGGAGGTGTCGCATGACGTATATCTTGCAGAAAATTTCCAAGAATCTCATTCTGGCCATCCCGGCCACCATGGTGTTGGGTTTTCTTTTCGGCCTGTCCGCCGACGTCCGCTGGCTGCGCGACCTGATCATCCCGTTCACCTTCCTCATGGTGTACCCCATGATGGTGACGCTCAAGGTGCGACAGGTCTTCCAGGGCGGCGACGTCAAGGCGCAGGCTCTCGCCCAGACCGTGAATTTCGCCGTCATCCCCTTCCTTGCCTGGGGCATCGGCCAGGTCTTTTTCGCGCAACGGCCGTTTATGGCGCTCGGCCTGTTGCTGGCCGGGCTTTTGCCCACCAGCGGCATGACCATTTCCTGGACCGGCTTTGCCAAGGGAAACGTCGCCGCCGCCGTGAAGATGACGGTTATCGGCCTTGTCGTGGGTTCGCTGGCCACGCCGCTTTATGTGCGGGCGCTGATGGGAACGGCCATTGAGGTCGATATGGCGGCGGTATTTCTGCAGATAGGCATTATCGTGTTTCTGCCCATGGCCCTGGGGTACGCGACCCAGCGCCTGCTCGTGCGCAAGTATGGCCAGGAGACGTTTCAGAAACGGTTCGGACCACGTTTTCCCCCGCTTTCCACCCTCGGGGTTCTTGGCATCGTGTTCGTGGCCCTGGCGCTCAAGGCCAGGACCATCATGCAGTCCCCGGAAGTGTTGCTGACCATCCTCGTCCCGCTCGTGCTGCTGTACGCCGTCAATTTCACCTTGAGCACCTTGGTGGGCAGGCGCTTTCTGGCTCGCGGCGACGCCATCGCCATGGTGTACGGTTCCGTGATGCGCAACCTCTCCATCGCGCTCGCCGTCGCCATGAACGCTTTCGGGGAGCAGGGGGCTGACGCCGCCCTCGTGGTGGCGGCGGCCTACATCATCCAGGTGCAGTCCGCAGCGTGGTATGTGCGTTTAACCGACCGGTTTTTCGGCGCGTCCGCCGGGAAGCCCGTGACCGCCTAACACATCAATCCGTATGGAGGAAGCCATGCTGCCGCAATACCGAAAAATATTGTATGCGACGGATTTGTCCGCAACGGCCCGCCAAGCGCTGCGCCACGTGGCGGCGTTCGAGGAACGTTTCGACGCTGCCGTGACCGTGTTGCATGTCCTCCCCGATCCGCTGGAGCTTTTCAGCGAACAGGCGGGCATGGATCTCGAGCAGGCCTTTGGCGAAGACGGCGCGCATTGGATTAACCAAGGCGAGTACGCCCGTGCGGGCAAGGCGATGCGACAGCGGCTGGAAGCGCTGGCCGCAGAGGACTTTTCTTCCGAGCGCTCCGCGCGCCATTTCGCCGAAGCTGAAGTCAAGATCGTCTGCGGCGACCCTGCGGAGCAAATTCTTCAGGAAGCCCAAAAAGGCGGATACGAGCTTGTCGTCATGGGGACGCACGGCCATGGCCGGCTGCTCGGCATGGTCCTTGGCAGCGTCGCCCAGCAGACGATCAGGAGCAGCAGGATTCCGGTTCTCGTGGTCCCATTGCCTGATGAATGATCGCGACGTAACGCGCGAAAATGGGCCTCTGTCCCATGCCGGCCAACGCCAAGCCAGGGTCAGCCCCGGGATCAGACGTTTTTGCCACCGGGGCAACAGCGCGCCGCAAGTCAGATACCCCCGACTTTGCCGGGGGTATCTGACTCTACTGCCAAAACAACGCCTGCCAAGCGTCCCAACTGAGCACACGTTGTGCGATAGTGTCATACCCGGCTGTCCCAGGATGATAACCGTCCCCGACGGCGTTTACGCTGTCAAAATACACGGGTTCGCGAGTTAACGCTCGGCACATCTCTAAATACGGGACGCACATTTCCTGAGAAATCTGAGCGAAAGCATCGGAAAGCTCTTCCACTCGCGCCAGATGGGCGGAGTAGAGTACGGGGGGTGGGCCTATGAACAGCACCGGAACTAAAGATGTGGCCTGCGCAAGAATAGCACGACAGGCTTCCAAAGACTGCGTCAGGGAAAGCTTTCGGCGACCATTTTCCATCTTGGCATCATTGACCCCAAATGAAAGTACAATTTTTGCCTCATGACGTGGCAGCAGACGCATCGGTAGTTCCCGATGCAGGCGAGCCTTGATATTGAGACTATTTTCCGAACAGACACCAAGATTATAGACGGTCAATGCCAGACCAGCCAATGGCGTGCTGGAGCAAAGACGTCCCACCCAGCCAAGATAGGCCGGGTCGCCAACGCCAAGCGTCAACGAATCGCCGACAAAAATGATACGCATACTGCTTTCTGTATGGGGCGCAAGGCATGTACTATGACAGATGCCACATGGCTCCAGGGGAAGGGATATTCGCTCTTAACAGAAGGCGATCATATTGTTTTTTTATCTGATCAATACGGAGATCAAAGATTTTCTCCCTGCACGCACTGTATATATCGAAAATTTTTTGTGCAATGCAATCAATATTTGATTCAAGCACAAAAAGTTCCTTGAATAAATTGTTTTCTTTAATAATCATCCAAAGCGATTCACGGATAGCTTTTTTAAGTAAATAAATAAAAGACGTAGCCTGGGATGGTGTAAAATCCTGTATTGCGCGTATCCGGACAATTTCGTCGAGCAGCGGTGCAATTCCCTTCATTTCCTGGACAGAATTCCCGCCTGCAAGGGCGTTCAGTATGCCGTGCATGCCAATTTCAAAATGGTACCGAACTGGGTTAGTAAATGGATCGTTATTGGTTTTCCATAATTGTGCTGTCAATTCAGAATATGTCGCCATAATCAAATCAAACCATTGATCGAATATGACTTTTTTCTCTTGTTGGAAATAGTCGATCAATGTCAGTGTGTTCTGCACATTTCCTCCTTTAGGAATGAAGTTTGACGTATAATGACGCCATGTTGCCAGTACATGCGAGGATGTCGGATTCGGAGAATCCGCTTCTGTTCAGCAAATGCGTGGCAGTTGTTCCCCTTCGAGCTTTCCAAGAAACCGACGTCCTCCAAGACCTGTTTTGAGCACCACTTTCCCAGGATGAGCGTCTGTGACCGCCCCGATACGAACGGCACCAGAACAGAGCGGATCTTCACGAAGTATGTCAAACGCGGCAGTGACCTTTGCTTCAGGGACGAAGCATAAAATTTCCCCCTTATTTGTGTGCCTTGTCTTTGACGATGATGGCGATTTTGCAAAGGTGTGTATTTTCATCACACATTATTTGCATATCTCCATAGCTTATAAAAAAGCAGATCACCTTTTTTTGTTGTGCATACCTTTTTGTCATGCAGGAGTTTGTCAATTAACTTTACGACTTCCGTGGGATGAAGGCTAAGTCCGGTCGCAATATCAGCAATGGTACAGGGGCGTCGTTCAAGAAGAGAAAGAACAGCCGTATTGTTTCCATCTGGAACAGGAGATATTACTTCATTATTTTGAATTGGTTCGCTGACAATATCAACTTCACCGGAGAAAAAAGACGCTATTTCCTCTAGGCGTTTGCGTGAGAGGCAGGTGGCATATGTTTCGGCTCCCGGGCGGAAAACACTATTGAGCTGCAATCTCGCTGGGTTGATTTGCCGAGTGAGCGCAGCGATGTTTTCGATCGCGCTTTCTGTGCTGTTGATTTCAGCGAGAAGCATTATTTCAAGCCAGACCTGACCGTGGAATTCCCGTACAAATGTTGTGATGCCATCGACCATCTTGGAAAACGAAATGGATCGGTGAGGGCGGTTGATCAGTTCAAAAACAACCTCGTCCCCCGCATCCAGTGATGGCAATACGATATCCGCATCCTGAAGATTCTGGCGTACTGTATGATCCCAAAGTAATGAACCGTTTGTAATGACAGCGAGAGGAATGTCGGTGATTCCTTTAAGTCTTGTAATTATCTCACCAAGGCCGCTATGTAGTGTTGGTTCTCCTGATCCGGCAAGCGTTATATAATCAGGCCTTACCGATTCAGCCAATCGTTCCTTGACAGATTTAATGATGTTTCCAATCGGGGCGTATTCTTTTCTGGCAACAGTCTTTCTTGTCGTCCGTCCGAGTTGGCAATATATGCAGTCATAGCTGCATGTTTTATACGGAACAAGATCAACCCCTAACGATCGGCCTAAGCGACGCGAGGGGACTGGCCCATAAACATAGGTTGTTTTGGCAGTGTTCATGTGCGTTTCTCTGGTTGCGGAAGGTGACAAATTAATCGGGGCGCTTTTTACTCAATAAGCGTGATTGCTTTTTGAGGACAAGAAAAGACACAAACCCCGCACTTGACGCAGTGTTCGGTGTCGATCACCGCTTTGCCGCCGGACAAGGAAATCGCACCCATGGGGCATGCGTCGACGCACGTTCCACAACCACTACACAATTCCTTGTTGACCATCGGTCTTTTCTTCCCTTGCCGTTTCTGATCGGCAACAGGGGCGTCCACCGCGGATCCGGTCTGCCCGTTGCTTTTCGATTCAAGGTAAGGTTGCCGGCCGGGGACGAAGTCCCGCGCGAAAGTGACGCCTCTGCGGCAGATTCCTCCCCCGGGCCGGGACCGGAGCCCAGTCCGGGATTGCATTCCCCGCCGTCCACCGCCGTGTTTGCCCTGTCCGCCATTCATAGCGCCCTCCAGTCGGGCAGGGACAACCCTGCGTCTGGCTTGGGCCGAAAGAAAGCCGGACCTCGTTGTGAGTGCTTGTTCAGACGTTCCACGAAAAATCTCCTTGCTTTGAAATTGCGGCCAGGACGTCAGCTTCATTGATGCCCTGGTCGTGGTTTTGCGCCATGCCTGAGGACGGTGTTGCTATGGCACGCTTAGTCATTGCATGTGTTCCCTGCAAAAAATTGTTCAGGACGGTATTCTCCTGGGAGGTGCGCCGTGCCTTTTACACAAGGGATACCGGCTTCGCGGGAGATGTGAGACAGCAAATCGTCTATGTTGTCACAATAACCGTTTCGGTTGACCCATTTCCCTTCTTCCTTGTGCGCAAACGTACATGTACACCAATGAAGAACTTCCGCGCCTTTTGATTTCAATATTTTTGCCAACGCGACAGAACGATCCCCGGGGCAGTGACAAGTCATGACGCCGACAAGTTCAGGATGGTCGATCCCCGCAAAACCTTGGGAACCACTGGCAAGGCAGGAAAGACAGCCGGTGGGGGCACGTCGTTTCATTCTTCTCGCAACGGATCAATCCAATTTTGGTCATGCCACACTCCTTGCGACAATCATCGATTGTCGATGCAATGCTCCAGGGTCATTGTTGGTGTTTGAAAATAGTCAGCCGCTTGACGCCTCGTATCTGTCTGTAATTTCCACCCTGGCTGACGCAGCGAAGTACCTTGTCTGGTTCAGAAACCACGGTGCCGCACAAGGCATCGACCCTGTGATCGAACAGCAACGGCGTGAACGGCACCGAATCTCCCAGCATGAGCACGAATGCGTCGGGCCGGCACAGGCGGATGAGCCCGTCAAACGTATGGTTGGTGATGGAGGTGCCGGTGATGGCAACGACATCGGCCTGTGGCAGGAACTCTTCAGCCTGTTCGGGGCCGAAATCGCCTTCATGGGGATTGTTTTCCAGAACCCAGAGGTTGGCGGCCTGTTGTCGGACCTTGGGAAGGAAGGGAAAATGGCCGATGACCGCCACGTTTTTTTCGGTCCCCTTTTCCAGGAGGATGTCTCCGGCATTGCGCTCCACCATGACGGACTCGTCCACGGGCAGGAGGGAATTGATGGTGGCCATGCCAATGGCCGCTTCCAGCAGGCTTTGCGAATGCACCAGGGAGACAAGTTCCTCGGCGGTTTTTTCCAGAAGGAAACCTGGTTCCGCCACAAGGGGCGGCTCTTGGCGCAAGGCATCCTTGGGCAACGTCGCGGCCAGCCCGCAACGCCGGGTGACCACTGCGGTATGAAATACGCCCTGGCGAATATCCATGACCGGACAATCGTAGTCGAGCACGCATGTGAGTTCTTCAAGCAATGTCATGAACGTTCCTTGTGCTTGTTTGTTCCCGGAAGGGGGGCAAAAGCTCAAAGGGCCTTGGCGCAAAACCGTTCCCAGCCCATGAGTGCCGCCGCGCCGGCGATGGTCGTGCCGTAAAAGATGATCGGGCGGTCATCGAGAAACGCGCCCACGGTATCGTTGGCCAGGGTGGACCCCGTAACCACGAGCAGATCGGCCCGAGCCAAGGCATCGTCCTTCCGGTCCGGCCCTAAAATTTCGGTGTTGTATTGGACCGTGCCGATGTTGTCCGGGTCGAGATCAAGCACTTTCAGGGCAAACCGTTCGCTCAGGGCCTGGATGATCTTGGGCTGGAATCCGACCTGCGTGATACGGACGTCGCCAAAACGTTCGCTGATGTAGCGGCTGAATTTCGCGGCGCATTCATTGGGTTCCTTGTCGCGGCAATGAATGGTGCGATCGCAAAGCCCCAGTCCCCGCACCGTGGCGTTGACCGAAGCCACGAACACCGCCCGGCGGAAGTTGTTTTCCAGCGGCATCGCGGCGACATCGGCCAATGTTCCGGAAAAATCCCCGAAGCGGTCGGTGAAGGCCTGTCCCTTGGCGCCCCGGAACTCGGCTTCCATAAGCCGTTCCTTGCCTTTTTGCAGGGGGAAATCCTCACCCTCGGGATCGCCTATGGCCTCATGAACGGTCAGCGTTCTGGCCTTCACCGCGATGGGTTCGCGAAGCAGGTCGTGTTCCTCCCACAAGGCCAGGGCCTTGCGCCGGACAAGTTCAAGCGTTCCAGGTTGCATGGCATCACTCCTTTGGTGTGTACAGGAAGGCAACATTCAATGTTCGAGTACAATACGCTTTCAGTCGTAAGCGGCCATGACATCCGCAGACTCATGCAGGAGGGTTTCGGCTGTCGCAGCCATGTTGTTGTCCGCCCAAAACGGTAGTTTCCGATGCGCGTTAAAATAATTGTGGGGGATGGGATGTGTCCCGACCACCACGGGAACTTTGTATTGGGATTCGATAAACGTCTTGAAATGCCTCAGATGGGGGCATGGCGGGTAGCCGACGACCAAGCCGGTGGCCAGATGGACAACCGTTGCGCCGTTTTTGATAAATTCCGCCGGAACATATTCTACGTTTCCCCCAGGGCAGCCGCCGCAGGAAGCGAAACCGACAATGGATACGCTTTGTTCCTCGGCGTAGCGGGCGAATTCGCCCCGGCGTTCCCGCAGAGCCCGAAAACATTTGCCGGCCCCACAATTTCCGTACCGGGCGCAAATGATGATACCGATGCTGACCATGTGTTTTTCCCTTTCGACGGAACTCCCGTCACCCGAAACGGGTGGCGGGAGTCTCGCGTCATGGCCGTACGCCATCAGCCCTGCGTGGTGGCCTCATCCATCCTGGCCAGACGTGCCTTGATGGCCGCCAGGGAGCTTTCCATGGCCGTGGCCTGCTGCCGCAGATATTGCCGTTCCATCTCCGGCGTGGCCGCGCCTGCGACGGGCCCGATCGGTGCGGCGCCCATGAAATTCGAACGCCAGGCACCTCCAAAGCCGCCTCGGCGGCCGAAACCGCCAAACCATCCCCGGCCAAAGCCGCCCTGGCCGAAGCCAAGCCGCTGTCCGCCCCAACCCGGGGCACTGGCAAACCCGGGCGTATTCGCCCCCGAGCAATAGCCCATAGAGCGTCCCGTCCCGGACCCCATTCCGTTAGGTCCTGTTCCATCACCGCGTGGCATGATGCATCTCCTTTCGGTTAAAGGGTTATTGCCTCGTCATGGCCGCCCCGCAGGCGGGGCAACGCATGGTGGTGCAGGCGACTCCGGGCGTATGCGGTGCTGTTTGGCCGCACTGCGGGCATACGCACAGGTCTGTCCCCGTTTGCATGGAGCCGGCATTGCCGGGCATACCGCCCGCGCGGCCGGCTTGCCCGAGGCCGCGGCCCTGGCCTTGGCCGCATCGGCCGCCACCCTGGCCGCCTTGTCCTTTGCCCTGACCCTGACCGCACCGGCCCTGGCCACCTCTTCCACTTTGCGTCGCACAACCTTGCCGCATAAAAATATCCTCCAGTTACAAGGGGATTTCCTTTGCTCGCGTCTGTTTTTCCCGCCACGAAGGCTCATCATGCCTCTTGCCCATCACAAGGCCCCGATTCGTTGTTGGTTGCATCGGCAGCCAGTCGTCCCGCCGCTTCCCCGACCGTTTCCTCCATGGACAAGGGCACGTGCTCAATGAAATCAAGGCCGGCCCGGGATACTGCGTTGAGAAATCCAGGATGGGGAGGACTGGCCAGCAGCGCATGGGCCCCGGCGTCGCGCAGGTTGCGCAGAAAGTGCATCACGGCACCCCTTCCGCGACCGGCCGGTCGGGTATTTTCCAGGTACTGGAAGGACATGTCCGCCAAATTCACCAACGTGAATCCAGCGGCCCGGTCGAAGCGGGGATCGACCAGGGAATCCAGCGTCGGCCCTTGGCTTGGCACGGCCACGACATACCCTCCGCCGACAGGCCTTGCCGCCCGAAGCCTTGCCGCATCCTGACCTTGCGCCACTTCATAATGCCCCCCCTCGATGCGAAGCGCCGCGCCGCCAACCAGGGCCCGAGCCACACGGGTTCTGGCTTCGGCCAGCACCCGGCCAAACGTATGCCGGGAAACCCCCATACCCACGGCGGCCGCCTCGGTGGTCAGACCTTCCATGTCGGCCAAGCGCAACGCCTCCAGGCCCTCTATGGAAAGCCGGATTTCCACGAGTTCGCACAGTGGAATGCCTTGCGGCTTAAAATAGGTAGCCTTGGGGATACCGGCCACCCACCGGCGCAGACGAGGACGTGGCATGCAGGACTCCTTTGTTTTGCTCAAAAGAGCAAATAATACCCAAAAGGACGGGGTCAAGGGGCCCTGCGTCTTTTTTTCTCATTTGAGCATAACAATGTCCGGTCCGCTTGCTCGCATCGGTTAGCCGCCAAGGGCCGACATCCCCCTCTTGCCACGATCCCCCTCGGCGGCCAACACCTCGAAGCCGAGCGGCTTATGGCGCAAGGCCATGGCGATGACACGCCGTATTGTTGGCAGACCGAGTCTCGGATTGCGTAGCAGCGGTCGCAGCCGATACGCACATCCGGCGAAAAGACAGGTCCGCAGAATGCCGGCAGGTCAAGGCGACGCCGAGGAAGTCACGAGGAGCGGCAGCGGCTTGCTGGTGAGGTGGCCTTTGTCGGCCGCCACTAACTGACTGTCCAATTTACCGCGACCACATCAGTACATAAAATACTTGACCGGCTATTTCGTGTTTGCTAGCCGATCCCATCTGCGTTTTGTAAGCCTGACGGCTTGGTGAGGGTGCATGTTGGAGATTGCGATAATCCGATAACCAAACCCCGTTTGATCCGGGCCTTTGGTTGTCAGCTTGTGCGAAAGGACGGCGGCATCGTTGATGCCCGCCGGTTTTGTACATTGGATTACCGCAGTGAGCATCTCCGACATGAACATTTCCAAGCGAGAGCAGAGGACCCTTCACGTTTTGGCCAAAGGCGGCTACATCGTGCATTATCGCGATGCGTTCGGCCGCATTGAAGCTGTCGAATGCCATACCCGCGATGGGCTCGTGCTTGCAGACTGCACGTTGGCTGTTTTTATAAGGCTCAAGAGCAAGCGGCTTATTGCTTCGAAAGCGGGCAGGCCGTACCGCATCAGCCTGGCGGGCCTCAAGGCCGTACGGTCCCAGCCGGATAACCGTTAACGCATCGGCGCGGACCCGAACGGCCCGTTTACGCGCCTCGTTTGGGTCCGCGCCGCCTTGGAAGACTCCCCATGGCCATGCAAAAAAGGCAGAATTCCAGTCTCGTTTATTCCACCGACGCGGGCAAGATGTGTCCCGGCTGCGGCAGGCCCGTGGCGGCCTGCGCCTGCGCCGGGAAGCAACGCGCGCCCCAAGGCGACGGCATTGTGCGCATATCCCGGCAGACCAAGGGCCGCAAAGGCAAGGGCGTGTCCTGCGTGACCGGCGTCCCTTTGCCGCCGGAGGCGCTCGAAGCCTTGGCCAAACAACTCAAACAGCGTTGCGGGGCAGGCGGGACCGTCAAGGACGGCGTCATCGAAATCCAGGGCGACCACCGTGACGCCCTGGCCCTTGCACTCAAAGAACTCGGCTATACCGTAAAGCTTGCCGGCGGATAACAGCCTGTTGCGTTTTCGCGGCGCAAGGGGGCGGGGGCGGTTGTCCCGGCCCTTGCACCGCGCGGCGGCGCGGGGCTTTGGGCGTTGTTGGCCGACGGCCAGGGCGTGTTGCGGCCGCGCCGGCGTCCGCGGCAATTGCGACGGGCGTCGAATCGGCCTTGACAAACCACCCGAAAGGGTCCTTAAACGATCGTTCAGTAATCACTTGTTCACATGACGAGGTGTCATGCCCGCTCCGAATGTGCGTGAAAAGATTCTTGTCGTTGCGTCCCAGCTTTTCGCTTCCGAGGGATACAGCGCGGTGTCCATGCGCCGCATCGCCACGACGGTCGGTATGACGCAGGCTAATTTGTATTATTATTTCAAGGATAAAGAAGAACTTATCCGGTCCGTCCTGGCCTTTGTGTTCATCGGCAGGAGCCATTCCCTGGCGGTGGCCCTGGCCAGTGGCGCCAATGCGGAAGAGCGCCTGGAACATGCCATCTCATGGTTTGTGGCGCTTCTTTTCGAGGATGGTGTTCTGTCGAAGCTCTTTTTCAGGGAATTGCTGACGGACGACAAGGACCGATTGAAGTTTTTGACGCAAAATATATTTCAAGAATCATTTGATACAATCATAAGGATTATAGATGATTATATCGACACGCCAGATCCGAGACTGGCAGCGATTTATTTGACCAGTACTGTTATCGGATATTGTCAGTATTCCGCTATTGCTATACATTTAAATGGGGTAACGTCGGAATATTTCGAACAAAAAACTGTTGCCAAGCATATTATGGATCAGGTTCGTCGATTTTCCAAAACAGCTTCTTTGCTGTAATAGTATTTTAAAACCGCATCATTTTTCATGATACAACAGGCACTTTTATAAAAATGTTGTTACTATTATAATCAGACGAGTGTGTTCGCCGGATAGACTCTGCCCAGCCATTGCCGAACGGGTATCCCGGATGCTTGTCAGCATCGCCGGGCAAGGTTGGAGATAAATAACGTGCGTTCCCGTTACGACTTATGAAGTAGCACAGTCGGAGGTCCCTGATGCAGCGCCTTGGAAGTTTCTCTTCATACAAAATGACGCTCGTGGCGTGTGTTTCTCTTTTCCTGCTTGTCGGTTGCAGCAACGACAAGGCGGCCATGCCGCAGCAGCGCCCCATGCCCGCCGTGTCCACCGTGACGCTGGCGCCGCACGAGGTTTCGCTCTCCACGGAACTGTCGGGGCGCACCTCCGCCTTCCGGGTGGCCGAGATCCGGCCGCGCGTGAACGGGCTCATCGAAAAGCGCCTGTTTACGGAGGGCAGCAACGTCAAGGAAGGGCAGGTCCTCTACCAGATCGACCCCGCCCCCTTCCAGGCCGAGCTCGACAACGCCCAGGCCGCCCTGGCCGAGGCCAAGGCCAAGCTGCCGACAACGCAGTTGCGGGCCGAGCGTTACAAGTCCCTGGTGGCCAACAGTGCGCTCAGCCAGCAGGACTACGACGACGCGGCCTCCAAACTCGACCAGGTGAGGGCCAGCATCACCTCCCTGGAGGCCCGGGTGCAAACGGCCCGCATCAATCTGGGCTACACCAAGGTTACCGCGCCCATTTCCGGCCGCATCGGGAAATCGAGCGTGACCGACGGGGCCATCGTCACCGCCTACCAGTCCACCGCCCTGGCCACCATCCAGCAGTTGGACCCCCTTTACGTGGATGTCCCCCAATCCACGGCCGAGATGCTGCGCATGAAGGCCCGGTTCAAGAACGGCCTCATCAACCCGAAGGCCAATGACCATAAAAAGGTGCGGCTCATCCTGGAGAACGGAGCGCCGTATCCCTTGGATGGCACGCTGCAATTCAGCGACGTGACGGTTGACCCCACCACCGGCTCGGTCATCCTGCGCCTGATCTTCCCCAATCCCAAGGGCGAGATCCTGCCGGGCATGTTCGTGCGGGCGATGATCACCGAAGGCGTCAATCCCAAGGCCATCCTCGTTCCCCAGCAAGGGGTGTCCCGGGACGCCAAGGGGCAGCCCTATGCCCTGATCGTCGGCAAGGAAAACAAGGTCGAACTGCGGATGCTGACCCTGGATCGGGCCATCGGCAGCGACTGGCTCGTGGCCAAGGGCCTTGTCCCGGGCGACAGGGTGATCGTCGAGGGCTTGCAGATGTTGCGCCCGGGAACCGTGGTCAATGCCACGGAGCTTGACCAGAAGCCCAAGGGGGACTCCCCGGCAGCCAAGGCCGATGCCAAACCTGCGAAAAAGGATGCGGGGGGCAAGTAATGCTCTCGAAATTTTTTCTGGACCGACCCGTCTTTGCCTGGGTCATCGCCATCATCCTGCTTTCCCTGGGCGGGCTTGCCATCTACAGCATGCCCATCGCCCAGTATCCGCCCATCGCGCCGCCGTCGATTTCGATCACGGCCTATTACCCCGGCGCGTCGGCCGAGACGGTGGAAAATACCGTCACCCAGATCATCGAACAGAAGATGACCGGCCTCGACGGCATGTTGTATTTGAGCGGCTCCAGCTCGTCCTCGGGCCAGGCCCGGTTGGAGATGACCTTCAAGCCGGGCACCGATCCGGACATCGCCTGGTCCAAGGTGCAAAACAAGCTGCAGCTCGCCATGGCCAGCCTGCCCGAAACGGTGCAGCAGTCGGGGGTCACGGTCAGCAAGTCCACCCGCAACTACCTGATCGTCGTCGGACTCATCTCCGAGGACGGCAGCATGAGCGGCGAGGATCTGCGCGACTATGCCCAGTCCACCTTGGAAAAGGTGCTTTCCCGTGTGCCCGGGGTCGGCGAGGTGGAAAACTTCGGTACCCAGTACGCCATGCGCGTCTGGCTCGACCCGGACAAGCTCCACAGCTTCAACCTGACCATGGGGGACGTCATCAAGGCGCTGAAGGCCTACAACGTCGAGGTCTCCGCCGGCCAGTTCGGCGGCGCGCCGGCCGTGCCGGGCCAGCACCTCAATTCCCCCATCATCGTGCAGCACCTGCTCCAGACGCCCCAGCAGTTCGCCGACATCCCGCTGCGGATCAACCAGGACGGCTCCATGGTGCGCATCAAGGATGTGGGCCGCACGGAACTGGGCTCCGAGCGCTCCGACGTGGTGGCCTATCACAACGGCAAGCCCTCGGCGGCCATGGCCATCCGACAGGCGTCCGGGGCCAACGCCCTGACCACGGCCCAGGCCATCAAAGACAAGATGGAGGAGATGAGCCGTTATTTCCCCCACGGCATGAAGGTGGTCTATCCGTACGACACCACGCCGTTTACCAGGGTGGCCATCCACGAGGTGGTCAAGACGCTGTTCGAGGCGGTGGGGCTCGTGTTCCTGATCATGTTCCTTTTCATGGGCAACATCCGGGCCACGCTCATCCCGACCATCGCCGTGCCGGTGGTGCTCATGGGCACTTTGGCGGTGCTCAACTTCTTCGGCTACTCCATCAACATGCTGACCATGTTCGCCATGGTGCTGGCCATCGGCCTGCTCGTCGACGACGCCATCGTGGTGGTGGAAAACGTGGAGCGCATCATGTCCGAGGAGGGGCTCTCCCCCCGGGAGGCCACGGCCAAGTCCATGGACGAGATCACCAGCGCCCTGATCGGCATCGGTCTGGTGCTGTCGGCGGTCTTTGGCCCCATGGCCTTTTTCCAGGGCTCCACCGGCGTGCTCTACCGCCAGTTTTCCATCACCATCATCGCCTCCATGCTGCTGTCGGTGGTGGTGGCCTTGATTTTGACCCCGGTTTTATGCGCGACGTTTTTAAAACCCGTCCCCAAAGGTCATGAACCGTCGGAAAACGTGGTTTTTTTTCTGCGCCCCTTTTTCCGCGGATTCGATCGTATCTTCTTTGCAGTCCGGGCCGCCTATGTCGGCCTGGTGGGCCATTCCTTTGCCAAGGCCTCGCGCTACCTCATCCTGTACTGCGGCATCGTGGTCCTGGTCGGCTATTTGTTCCACCGCATGCCCACTTCGTACATTCCGGATGAGGACCAGGGCATCCTGACGGTCCAGGCCACGCTGCCGCCGGGCACCAACACTTTGGAGCAGACCCAGGCTGTCATGCACAAGGTCAGGAGCTATTTCCTGGAGCAGGAGAAGGACGCCGTGGAATCCTTCATGGACATCTCCGGCGTCAGTTTCGGCGGCCAGGGCCAGAACATGGCCCTCGGGTTCGTCAAGCTCAAGGATTGGGACAAGCGCCCGGGAGACAACCTCAAGGTCAAGGCCATCGCCGCCCGGGCCATGCGGGCGTTTTCCCAGATCAAGGAAGCGCAGGTCTATGCCTTCCCGCCGCCGCCGGTGGTGGAGCTCGGCATGGCCTCCGGTTTCGACTTCGAATTGCAGGACCACGGCGGACTGGGCCATGACAAGCTCATGGCCGCGCGCAACCAGCTTCTGGGCATGGCCCGGCACGACCCGCGCCTGGTCAGGGTCCGGCCGAACGGCATGGAGGACGTGCCGGAATATTACCTGGACGTGGATTGGGACAAGGCCGGGGCGCTGGGCGTCCCCATCGACTCCATCCACACGACCATTGCCGCGGCCTTCGGCAGTTCCTACGTCAACAACTTCATCCAGGGCGGCCGGGTCAAGCAGGTCTACGTCCAGGCCGACGCGCCGTTTCGCATGCTGCCGAAAGACTTGAACAAGCTCTACGTGCGCAACAACGCCGGCAAGATGGTCCCGGTCTCCGCCTTCGCCACGGGACGCTGGACCATCGGCTCGCCCAAGCTCGAACGCTACAATGCCTTCCCGTCCATCAACCTCTGGGGCGAGCCGGCCCCCGGGCACAGCACCGGCGAGGCCATGGCCCTCATGGAGTCCTTCGCCTCCAAGCTGCCCCAGGGCATCGGCTTCGACTGGACCGGACTGTCCTATCAGGAACGCATGGCCACGGCCCAGGGGCCCATTCTCTACGCTTTTTCCATCTTCGTGATCTTCCTGTGCGTGGCCGCCCTCTACGAGAGCTGGACCATCCCCATCGTCAACATGCTCATGCTGCCGCTTGGCGTCCTCGGCGCCATCGTGGCCACGTCGTGGCGGGGCTTTCCCAACGACGTGTATTTCCAGATCGGCTTTCTCACCACCCTGGGCCTGTCCACCAAAAACGCCATCCTCATCATCCAGTTCATCAAGGAACGCATGGGGCACGGCGAGGGGCTTGTCGAAGCGACCCTGGGCGCGGTCAAGATCCGGTTCCGGCCGGTGATGATGACCTCTCTGGCTTTCTTCTTCGGCGTCCTGCCTCTGGCGTTGGCCAACGGGGCCGGGGCCGGGGCCATGAACGCCATCGGCACCGCCGTTTGCGGCGGCATGCTCTCGGCCACCTTCATCGACCTCATCTTCATTCCACTGTTCTTCGTGGTCGTTTCCAACCTCTTCGCGGGCAGGAAAACCACGTCGACAAGCAGTGAGACGTGATCGCGCCACCAGAGGACGCGACAAAAGGCCGGGAGGACATGGTCCTCCCGGCCTTTTGTTTTGGCGGGGGATGGAGTGTCTGCGGGGGAGGGGGGGGCATGCTCCGGACAAAGGGCCCGTCCGGGCTTTGGCAAGAATCTCCCGTTGGTTGGCACCATGGCGGTTCGCTGCCTGCCGCTTTGACGGACCCTTTGTCGGAAGCATGGCCGGAAAGCCGGCCATTGCGGTGGCCGGCGGATTCCGGGCGTTGAGCCGCCGGAATCCGCCGGGAAGGAGGCTTTTACAGCGCGCCGGTGTAAATGGCGGCCACGTCCTTATCCGTGGCGCAACGCGGATTGGTGAACTTGCAGATGTCCTTCTGGGCATTGGCGGTCATGGTCGGAATGTCGCCCGCCTTGACGTCCTTGCCGTAGCGCTTGCCAAGCTCGACCAGGGTGGCCGGGATGCCGACGTCGGCCGACAGCTGGCGGATGGCCTTGAGGCACAGTTCAGCCGCGTCGCGCGGGGACATGCCATCCGTGTTCTCGCCCATGATGCGCGCCATCTCGGCGAACTTCTCGACCTTGGCGATCAGGTTGAACTGTTCGACATGGGGCAAAAGCAGCGCGTTGCATTCGCCGTGGGGCAGGTTGTAGAAGCCGCCCAGCTGGTGGGCCATGGCGTGGACGTAGCCGAGGCTCGCGTTGTTGAAGGCCATGCCGCCGAGGTACTGGGCGAAGCACATGCCTTCGCGGGCTTCCAGGTCCTGGCCGTTGGCCACGGCCTTGCGCAGGTACTTGAAGACCAGCTTGATCGACTCCACGGCACAGGCGTCGGTCATGGGGTTGGCGATGGTGGAGACGTAGGCTTCCACCGAGTGGGTCAGGGCGTCCATGCCCGTGGCGGCGGTCAGCGCCGGGGGCATGCCCACCATGAGCACCGGGTCGTCGATGGCGATGCCGGCGGTGATGCGCCAGTCGGCGATGGCCATCTTCACGTGGCGCGAGGTGTCGGTGATGACCGCGAACCGGGTCATTTCCGAACCCGTGCCGGCGGTGGTGTTGACGGCCAGGTAGGGCATCAGCGGTTTGGTGGCCTTGTCGATGCCTTCGTAGTCGTGGATCTTGCCGCCGTTGGAGATGAGAAGCCCAATGCCCTTGCCGCAGTCGTGGGACGAGCCGCCGCCCAGGGTGATGAGGCTGTCGCAGCCGTTTTTCTTGTAGATCGCCACGCCGTCGGCGACGTTTTTATCCGTGGGGTTGGGCACGGTCTCGTCATAGATGACGTAGGGCATGGAGGCGGCGTCGAGAAGATCGGTCACCTGTTTGCAAATGCCGGCGGCCACGACGCCCTTGTCCGTGACCAGAAGCGGCTTGCTGCCGCCGAGCGCCTTGATCTTATCGGGAATCTGCTTGGCTGCGCCAATGCCGATCAACGTCACGCTGGGGATGAAGAAACCGTAAACTTGTTCCTGAACTGCCATGACGTCCTCCGAAGTTGGTGGTTTTGTTTGTCGTTGCTGCAGGGCCGCGTTCACGTCCGGTTGTGATGACCCCTTTTTCCGGAGGCGAAGCGTTTGTATAGGGCTGTCACGTTCCGGCGGCACCGTCGCTTTCCGGTCGCGATGCATAGCGTTTACCCCTCCGCTTAAGCCGCAACGAAGAGTGCATCGCAGCGAAAAGCCGCGTCTGGCGTGTGCGCGACATCCTTCCCTTCAGTCTCGATTCATGAGCAAAAGGCGGACCATCCTTGCCTGCGGCTTGGCCTGTCAACTTATATATGTAAATTCAAATGGATGCGTTTTTGAGAATGGCGATGGGGAAGGAAACCATGTCCGGAAACTGGACATGTCAGCTTGACATGTTTTTAGGCTGAACACCGGGGTGGACAACCGGGGACGTGGCCGGAAGACGGGAGCAGCGGATGCTGATCCCGGAGGGCTGGCGGGTGGGCTGGCTGGCTGACTGGTGGCTTGAAATCACGGCGCAATCACGTATAAGGGAGCGACCTTTTCCGGCGCTTCGCCGCCGCGCGACATCCGGGCCATATACCACAAGCGGCCCATCCTCAAGGACCGACAAGGAGACGCACATGC
>NZ_JBLODY010000053.1:0-29337 GCF_047785625.1 Solidesulfovibrio sp. C21 | reverse complement strand
TTTGAAGGGGGTCCAGGGGGAAACTTTTTTTAAAAAGTTTCCCCCTGGCCGCCGGAGGCATCCCCTCTTCTACTTCCCGACATTGTTCACGGACATGCGGTGGCTGTAGGCGGTGAAGACCCGGGCGACATCGCCTTCCATCACGTATTCCACCCAGTAGGTGACGCGGTGCGGCGTGAAACTGGCCAGGAAGCGTCCGGTTTCGCGGTTAAGGAATTTCCGGCCCGTGGTTTCGGCATGGGCCAGGGTGCGTTTCACGTCGTCGTCGAGGATGTGGCGCGCTTCCAGGAGGGCGCGCACTTCCGGGCTGACCACGAAATCCGGTCCCACAGGGGCCTTGGCGTCGACCTGTTCGTTCCAGACTGCGGCCAGAAGCTGGCGGCGCAGACGGGCCCGGGTCTCGTGGCGCATGGAGAAGCCGGGATCGGGCCGCGCGGCCGGATCGTCCGTCGCGTCGCCGGGGAAGAGGATGTCGAGGAGGTGGTAGGCCCGCTTGCCCACGTGGGAGAGCCGGTCGCGGCACATGGCGCAGGTGGCGAGGAAGTCCTTGTCCGAGGCGGCGGCCCGGCGTTCGGTGATGGCCTTGGCCAGTTCGGGGTGGGCGTTACCCACGAGCCCGCCGAAACCGCAGCATTCGGTGTAGCGGCCGGACAGCGGCAGCTCCTCGAAGGCGACGCCGCGCTTGGCCAGAATCGCGCGCACGGCCTGCTGGAGCGGCGCGTTGTGGCGTGAGGTGCAGGAGTCGTGGACGGCCACCGGCGCGGCCGGGGAAAAGCCGGTCGTTTCGGGCAGCCCGGTCTCGGCTTCCATGACCTCCCACAGCGAGGTGGCCGGGATTTCCGGCGCGGCCTGCCGGAAAACGGTCAGGCAGGAGGAACAGGCCGTGATGAGGCGCGGCTTGCCGAGGGCTTCCCACTGCGCCTTGAACGCGGCCACGACCTCTTCGAAGAGGGGCTGGCGTCCGGACCAAAGCGCGGGCGCGCCGCAGCAGCCGAGGGCCAGGCCCACGCCGCCGGAGAGTTTTTCCCGCAAAAAGGCGTAGGCCTGGGGAATGCGGCCATCGGGTTCGCCGGCCAGCTGGCAGCCCGGGAAAAAGAGGTGGGCGCAGGCGTCCTTGCCGGGTTCGGTGCGGAGGAGCGCACAATCCGGGCCGTTGGAAAAGGCCATGTCCTCCAGGGCGAACTCGTGGGCCGAGGGCGGCATCTTGCCGCGCTTGACCATATCCCGGCGCGAGTCCAGGCACAGTTCGGCCATGGAGAAGTCCTCGGGGCAGATCTCGGTGCACAGCCCGCACAGCGTGCACGAGTCGATCATGCGGTTCAGGTAATGGTTGCCGAGGACGATGGAAAGGTTGTTGTAGATCTGCCGGGTGTAGAGCTTGGGATAGCCCTTGTAGTGCTTGAGGTATTCGCAGGCCTTGACGCACTCCATGCAATCGCAATGGATGCAGCGGGCGGCCTCGGCCTTGGCGGCCTCGGGCGTGTAGCCGGCGACGGGGTCGTCGGGGTCGTTGCGCGCCACGCTCGCGATGCCCTTGAGGTTAGTGAAGCTGCGCGTGGTGACCACGCCTTCCTTTTCCCGGCTTGTGGTCAGTGTCGCGCCGGAAAGATAGCGGTCGACGGAAGAGCCGGCCCGGCGGCCGTCGGCCACCAGGTTGATGACGGAGCGGCTGCCGTCCGGGGCGGGCCAGCCGCCGCAGAAGACGCCTTCGGGGCCGCCGGCCAGGGTCACGGGGTCGACGTCCGCGCGGCTGCGGCCAAGCGGATTGTCGCCGGCGCACTCCACGTAGACGGCGTCGAAATTTTGTTGGACCTCGGTGAGGAGATCGTCGGAAAGGGGCTGTCCGGTCTTTACGGTCACGCCCATGCGGCCGAGGATGTCAAGATTTTCGGTCAGGACTTCGGGCGGCAGGATGTCGGACGGCAGGTCGCGCAGAGCGCCTCCGGGCGCATCCCCGGGGACGAACAGCGTGACGGCGTAACCTTTCTTGGCTAGGTCCCAGGCCAGGGTCAGGGCGCTTAGGTCCCCGCCGAGCCCGGCCACGGATTTGCCCTTGGCCGGCATGCACATAGGTTTGCCGCCGGTGGCGGTTCCAAGGGCGCAGGTCCGTTCCAGATGGCCCATGGCCAGGGGGCCGCCGATGCTTTCGCGCAGGCAGACCGCCTCGCAAGGATGGTCGCAGATCCTGGCCAGCACGCCCGGCAGGGGCATGGTGCGGTCAAGGACCTTGCGTGCGCCGGAGAGGTCTCCGGACGCCATCTTGGCCATGAATGCCCGCACATCCACATGGATGGGACAGGCTGCCTGGCAGCGAGGCTGTTCCTCCTCGATGCACCGGTGTTCGATGTCCCGCAGCTCCTGCTGATTCATGAAGACCTTCCGATGGGATACGACGGGACGGACGCTTGCGCGTCCGTCCCGTCGCCCATTTTTAAGACAATGATAGGACCCTTGCGGTTACTTGCCAAGCTCCTTGATGGCGGCGAGCACCTTCTCGGGGTAGGCCGGGAGGTGGCGGACAAACGCGCCGCCCGTGGCATTGGCGATGGCGTTGATGATGGCCGGGTGCGGACCGCACAGCGGCACTTCGCCCACGCCGGAAGCGCCGAACGGGCCGTGCTTACGCGGCGAGTCGACGTAGATCAGCTCCATGACGTCCGGGACGTCCTTGATGTAGGGGATGCCGGCGCCGGCCATGGAGGAGTGCTTCTTGATGTCCTCGAAGTCCTCGGTGAGGGCCAGACCGACGCCCTGGGCGAGACCGCCCCAGTTCTGGCCGTCGACGGTCTGACGGTTGGTCAGGGTTCCCACGTCCTCGACGAGGGTCATCTTGTCGACCTGGGTCTTGCCGGTGGTGGTGTCCACGGTGACCTCGGCCATGAACAGACCGTACATGTAGTTGGCGAACGGCTCGCCCTGGCCGGTGACCGGGTCACAGTCGGTGGCCGGCTGCGTCCAGGTGCCGTTGTACTTGGTCTTGAGACCGTCTTTGACCATCTCGTCGTAGGTGCGGAAGGTGCCATCCGGCTTGCGCATGGCGTCGAGGAGCTGGGTGCAGCTGTTGATGATGGCGTTACCGACCATGACGTTGGAGCGGGAACCGCCGGCCGGGCCGGAGTTCGGGCACTTGCTCGTGTCGTTCATGAACAGCTTGATCTTGCTGGCCGGGATACCCAGGGGCTTTAAGGCCTCGTGGGCGACGCACATGGAGGCAAGATCGGAACCCTGGCCATGATCCTGCCAGGTGTTGATGACCGTCACGGTGCCGTCGGGATTGAGCTCGATGTCGGAACCGGCGGTATCCGGGCCGTCCAGGCCGGAACCGTAGATGCCGAAGGCCACGCCCACGCCCTTTTTCAGGGTGTCGGTGGAGTGGCGCTTGGCGTTGGCCAGAGCCTCCTTGTACTTCGGACGGAGGATGTCGATCATCTCCGGGTACATGAAGGAGTCAGGCACCTGTCCGGTCGGGGTGGTGTCGCCCGGACGGTAGCAGTTGACGTAGCGCAGTTCCAGCGGATCCCAGCCGCCCTTGAGCGCCAGCTCGTCCAGCAGCACTTCGGAGGGGAACATGATCTCCGGCGAACCATAGCCGCGGAAGGCCGAACCCCAACCATGGTTGGTGCACACGCAGTAGCCCACGGCGCGCATGTTCGGGATGCCGTAGCCGGCCATGAAGTACTGGGCGCCGCGCAGGGTCAGCAGGTCGCCGAACTCGGAGTAGGGGCCGTGGTCACAGATCCACTCGTGCTGGGTGCCCTTGATCTTGCCGGTCTTCTTGTCCGCGGCCACCTTGCCGGTGGTCCAGAACGGGGAACGCTTGCCGGTGTAGTACTGCTGCTGGGCGTAGTTGTAGTGCAGGTGGCAGGGGCGGCCGGTGGCCATGGTGGCCGCGCCGACGAGGGCTTCCATGGTCGGGGAGAACTTGTAACCGAAGGTACCGCCGGTGGGCAGCTGGATCAGGGCGATCGCAGGCGGCTCGACACCCAGGCCCGGGGCGATCATGTACATGTGCAGGTGCAGGCCGATGGACTTGGAGTAGATGCGAAGGACACCTTCCTCGTCGTACATGGCGTAACCGACGTCAGGCTCGATGGGCATGTGGGGCTGGCGCTGGGTGTAATAGCTGCCTTCGGCCACCACGCAGTCGGGGCTGCTGAAAAACGGCTCGGGATCGTCGCCCTTGATCAGGCCCTGCTTGTAATAGGTGTTCGGGGTGCCGGGGTGGATCTCGATGGCGTCTTCGGCCATGGCCGCGGGCGCGTTCATGTAGGCCGGCAGGACTTCCAGGTCGACCTTCACCTTCTCGGCGGCGGCGCGGGCGTTCTTCTCGGAATCGGCCGCGACCAGGGCGATGGCGTCGCCGTACTGGAATACCTTGGTGTCGCACAGGATCGGACGATCCCAGCCGTCACCCTTGTTGGTGGGGAAGGTGATCAGGCCGGTGATGCGGTTTTTGCCCTTGATGTCCTTGGCGGTGATCACGCTGTGCACGCCCGGCATCTTGAGGGCTTCGGAGTAGTCGATGCCCTTGATGTTGGCGTGGGAGACCCGCGCCTCGACAATGGCCAGGTGCAGGGTGTCGGCGGGCAGCTGGAGCTTCTGGTCGTCGCCGAAAGCCCACTGGCCGGTGACCTTGGCCACGCCGGAGGGACGCGGCGCGCGGGAGTTGAAGATATTGCCGTCCGCCGGGAAGTTGTGGTTGATGTCGAGGGTCATCTCACCGCGCAACACCTTGGCGGCGTCCATGACCGAGTCGACCAGCGGAATGTAGCCGGTGCAGCGGCACACGTTCTTGTGCTTCTGGAACCAGTCGCGGACCTGCTCGCGGGTGGGCTTGGGATTTTCGTCCAGCAGGCCCTTGGCGGACATGATGAAACCGGGTGAGCAGAAGCCGCACTGGGCCGCGCCGTTGACCACCCAGGCCACCTGCAGCGGATGCAGGTTCTGGGGCGTGCCCAGACCTTCGATGGTGGTGATGTTGGCGTAGTTGTCGATGCGGCGGACCTTGGTGATGCACGAGCGCACGACCTTGCCGTCGAGGATGACGGAGCAGGCGCCGCACTGGCCCTTGCCGCAACCGACCTTGGTGCCGACCAGATGCATCTGCTCGCGCAGCACTTCGGACAGGAAGGCGTCGGGATCGACAATGAGCTTGCGCTCAATGCCGTTCACGATCCAGATCTTTTCCAGTTTTTTTGCAATTTCCATGCGTTTCTCCGTGCTCTGGTTAGAGGATTTCCGTTTCCGCCGATACGCACGCCGCTTGCCAGGGGCGCAGGCACGCTGTCCGCTGCCGCTTCGCGCGAGCTCTTCCGGAAAAGACGGCCGAGGCCGTTTCCTCCTCAGCTCTTGCCAAACCCGCAAAGCGGGTAGCGGCATTCCGGGCACATGGCGCACAGGCCCCCATGCCCGAGTTCCACGATGTCGGCCCGGGTCAGCTTTTCGCCGGCCACCAGCCGCGGCACCGTCAAATCGAATATGCTGGCCTTGTGGTACATGACGCACCCGGGCAGCCCCACCACGGGCACGTCGCCGATGTAGGCCAGCATGAACATTGCCCCGGGGAAGGTGGGCGAGCCGTAGGTGACGACTTCGCCGCCGGCGGCCCGGATCGACGACGGGGACAGGTCGTCGGGGTCGACCGACATGCCGCCCGTGACCGCGATCATCTCCGCGCCGTCGGCCAGAAGCTGGCGGATGGCGCGCACGGTCATGTCCTTGTCGTCGGGCACGATGACCTGCCGTATGACCGAGCAGCCGAGGTCGTCGAACTTGCGGCGCAGGACCGGGCCGAACTTGTCCTTGATGCGGCCGTGGTAGACCTCGCCCCCGGTGGTGACCACGCCCACGCGCAGCGGCTTAAACGGGCGCACCATGACCAGCGGGCCGGTCTCGGCCGTGACCTTCTCCACCGCGTCGAGCTTCTCGGCGGCCACGACCAGCGGCACCACCCGGGTGCCGGCCAGCATCTGCCCCTCGGAAACCACGGTGTCGCCGTGCATGGTGGCGATGGTCACCTCGTCGATGGAATTGCAGCGTCGCAGGGCGTCGACATTGATCTTGAGCAGCCCCCGCCGGTCGGCCAGCAGGTTGATGCGGCCCTCGCAGGGCTGGGTGAAGGTGATGCCTTCGCCGGCGATGGCCCGGGCGATGCGTCCGGCCGCGTCGTCCTCGTGGACCAGCCCCTCGGCCAGGTCCCAGACGTAGATGTGTTCCTTGCCCAGGCGCAAAAGGACCGGGATGTCCTCGGGGGCGATGATATGTCCCTTGCGGAAAGCGGGTCCCTTGCCCTCGCCCGGCACGATGCGGGTGATGTCGTGGCAAAGGACCATGCCCTGGGCCGTTTCGACGGGAATGCTGCGCATGAATCTCTCTCCCGGGTCAGACGCGGCCGTTCGTGTCGGCCGGTTCTGTTGTGTTGCGGCGGATGGCGTTCCGGATTGTTGTGTCACGCTTTTTTGCGAAGCGTGATTCCTGTCGCCATGACGCGGCGGAATTCGCGCCCGTTGTTGCTGCGGTCCGGGAATGGGCTGGGGCGACATGTTGTGCGGAAAAACGCGCTCCAGCCGCATCGACGTCGCGCGCATGCAATCTTCCAGCCGGCGAACGCTGTTTGGAAAGGGGATGTTTTTCCCCGGCGTTGCTTGCATAAGCGGATTGACGCGACATAGGTCTCAATATGGCAGCAAGAAGCAGGCCAACAAATTTGGGCGCGGAAAACCAGGAATTGGGAAGATTGGCTGGGACTATCACGCGATATCATCTGCCAGTGTGACACGCTGACACTGCCGTCGGTACGGCCAAATCCCCCAATTTGCATATAACATATTTATTTTATTTGTTTTATTGCGAAAAAGAAATTTTGATCCAGTTTAAGTGCATCAATGGGTCAAAAGGCACCATAACGCCGAATTCTTTATGTATCAACTGTATTGTATTATTGATAACATAAAAGATAGACGGCGTTTTTTAATATGTTATTTTAAGCAGTATCGACGTGCTGGAGAGAAAGGCTGGCACGGCGCAAGACCTCTTCGCTCCGGGGGAACGGACAAAAACGGCGGACGCGCCGGAAGAAGCCCTGCCAGTCGCTTAAGGTGCGGTGAAAGTAGGGCACCTGGAAGGGGGGGGCTTCGCTTCGCCGCTCCCGCGGCAGGCTGGAGAACCACCAGGTGTCGAGATGCGCGCCCTCGGTCTCGAAAGAGCGTTCGACCGCGATGCCCCACGCCGCCCGGTCCTGGCGGCGCGCCCCTAGAACAGGTTGTACTGCCGGATCTTGCGATAGAGCGTCTTGCGGCAGATGCCGAGCGCCTCGGCGGCCAGCGACCGGTTGTTGTCGTAGAAGTTGAGCACCTTGGCGATGTGCTCCTTCTCCTTGGCCTCGAGGGTCAAAATGTCCTCCTCGGCCCGATCCGGTTCCAGAAACTCGTGGGGCAGGGCGTGTTCGGTGATGAGGTTGTTTTCGGACAGGATGATGGAACGCTCCATGACGTTTCGCAGTTCGCGCACGTTGCCCGGCCAATCGTATTCGGTCAGGCACTTCATGGCCCGGTCGGAAATGCGAAACGGGGCCTGCCCGGCGGTCAGGCGCGACAGGAAAAACTCCACCAGCAGCGGGATGTCCTCGCGGCGTTCCCGCAGCGGCGGCATCTCGATGTTGAAGACGTTGATGCGGTGAAACAACGCCTCGTGGAACCGCCCCTCGGCCACTTCCTTGACCAGCTCGCGGTTGGTGGCGAAGAGCAGGCGGATATCCGCCCGGCGCTCTTCCTTTTCGCCCACCCGGCGGTAGGTCTTGTTTTCCAGCACGCGCAAGAGCGCCGCCTGGACCTCGATGGGCAGCTCGCCGATCTCGTCGAGAAACAGCGTGCCCTTGTTGGCAAAGGCCATGAAGCCTTCGCTGTTTTCCACCGCCCCGGTAAACGAGCCGCGCAGATGGCCGAACAGTTCGCTTCGGGCCAGTTCCTTTTGCAGCGTGGCGCAGTTCTTGATGAAAAACGGCTTGTCCGCCCGTTTGGAAAGCGACTGGATAAGGTGGGCCGCCACTTCCTTGCCGGCCCCGGATTCGCCGGTGATGAGCACCGGCACCTCGGTCGGGGCCACTTTTTCGATCAGGTAGCGGACCTGCTTTAAGGCCGGGGAGTTGCCCACCAGCTTGACCGGCGGGGTCTCGCCCTGAAAATGCCGCAACCGCCTGTTTTCCCGGCGCAGGAAGGTGCGCTGGTAGGCCCGCTCGATCAAAAGTTCCAGCTCGGCCAGATTGAACGGCTTGGTCACATAGTCGAAGGCCCCGAGCTTCATGGCCTCGACCGCCGTGTCGATGGCGCCGTGCCCGGTGACGAGGATGCATTCCAGATCCTCCTGGCGGGCCTTGAGCTCCACCATGAGGTCGATGCCGTTGACGTCGGGCAGGCGGATGTCGAGCACGGCCACCTCGAACTCGTGCTTGGCCATAAGCTCCCGGGCCTCGCGGGCGCTGGCCGCCACATGCACCGTGCGGGCCGGGGTGGTAAACTCCTTGAACAGAAGCTTGCCGATGGAAGGTTCGTCGTCCACGACGAGAAGACCGTAGGGATTATTCACTGGATTGGCCGCTGTCCAAGGGGAGTTTCACCGTGACGTGGGTGCCGAGCCCCACTTCGCTGGCCACTTCGATAAGGCCGTGGTGTTCGCGCACGATGCCGTAGCAGGCAGCAAGGCCGATGCCGATGCCCTTGCCCACGGGCTTGGTGGTGAAAAAGGGATTGAAGAGCTTGTCCATGTTTTCCGGCGGAATGCCGCAGCCGGTGTCCTCGACGGACAGGTTGACGGTGTTGTCGTTTTCCGGGTGCGTGGTGATGGTGATTTCGCCTTCGCCGGCAATGGCGTCCATGGAGTTGACGAGGATGTTCAAAAGCACCTGCTTGAGCTGGGCCTCGTCGCCGGGCACGGTGGGCAGGGGATCGAACCGGTTGACGGTCAGGCGCAGGCCCTGCTTGCCGCGCTCCTCGAGGTGGCCGCGCAGGATGCTCAGGGTGTCCGTCACGACCTCGTTTAAGCACACCGGCGAAAACGCCAGGGTGTGCGGCCGGGAGAAGGACAGCATGGAACGCACGATGTCGCGGCAGCGCCGGCATTCCATGAGAATGGTTTCGGTGTATTCGGCCACGTCCGCGTACAGGGCATCGTCCACGCCCTCCTGGATGACCGGCAGCCGGCGGCGGATGCCCTCGGCCAGGCCATAGACGGCGGTCAGCGGATTGTTGATCTCGTGGGCCACGCCCGCGGCCAGCATGCCGATGGTGGCCATCTTTTCGGCCTGGTAATACTTGGCCTGATATTCGGTCTCCAGGGTGACGTCGCGCTTGAAAATAAGGATGCGGGACTCCGGGCTGTCGGGGTTGTGGATGGGCGAAGCCACCATTTCGAAGCGACGGGCCACGCCCCCGATCTTGAAGGTCCCCATGCAGCGGCACACGGCATTGGACTTGAACGACCGGTGGGCCGGGCATTCCGGACAGGGCCGGTCGCCCTCGCGGAAGATGCGGTAGCAGTGCTGCCCTTCGGGCCGGGGGATGTTAAAGAGTTCGTGGAAGACGTGGTTGACGGAGATGATGCGCAGATCCTTGGTCAGCACCATCATGATGTCGGTGATGCCGTCGAGGATGGCCGCGATCTCCTGGCGCCGCACTTCCGATTCCTCGTGGGCCTCCTGGAGCTCCTGCACCTTCTGGCGCAGCTCCTGGTAAAACCCGAGCTTGCTGTGCTCGATGCCTATGAGGTCTTCCAGCGTCGGTGGCTGGGGCATACCATCACCCGGGCGGTTCGTACCGGACGGGGACGCCTGGCAGGACCGCAGTCTCGAGGGCGTCATGAAAGATTCCCGCCCATCCCTGGCCACATCGAGGGTCAGTCGACGAAAAGGCAGGGTGCGAAGCGGCCCTGGGGAAAGACACAAGACATGCCCTGGCAGTTTTTTCGCCTTGGGGGCGTCAGAACCGGAGGACGTCTTGGCCTGTGAGGACATGATGCCGTCCATGGGATGATCCCGTCAAGAGAGGAGCAGGCAGGCCGCTTCCTCCCCGCGGGCGATGGGGCGCATGGCCACGAGTCTGTCGGGCCCGGCCGGTTCGATGGCGGCGAGAAGCCCCATGTCCAGAAAATCCTGCAGGGCGGTGATGGCCCGCACGCGGAAGGCCGGCATGGGCTGGCGCGTCAGTCCCGACAGCCGGCGCAGGGCGGACAGGTCCAGGCGCGAGGCGGCCGGTCCCTGGGAAAGCAGCCCGGCCAGCCAGCGGTGGAACCGCCCGGCCTCGAACGGGGCGCGGCAGGCCAGCAGCCGCTCCACGACCGGCGCGGCGCAAAAGGCCTCCATCACGCGGGGGCTGACGTCCACGGCGCAGATGCCGGCGGCGCGGTCGCACAGCAGGGTGTTGAGCAGCTTGGCCTGCATGAGCACATGGCCGGCTTCCTCCTCGATCTCGATACGGGCGCTGGCCAGCCGCCACAGCGACCGTTCCAGCCGCCGCGTGGCGAACCGGCGGCCCCGGGGGCGGAGGAGGCGCGTGAGATCGCGCAGGTGGAACCGGGCCGCGCCGGCCCGGCCGGTGTCCCGAAAGGCCAGCAGCACGCAGCCGAGAAAGGCGTCCAGGTCGTCCTGGTCCAGCCGCTCGCCGCAGTAGCGGATGACCGCGCCCGGCCAGCAGGTGGACAGCTCCAGGCTGTCGATCCAGGGCCTGGGACCGGCGTTGCGGGCGGAAAAAAGGTCGGAGGCGAGAATAAGCCCGGCCATGCGGCCGGCGAATCCCTGCTCCAAGGCGTCGGCGGGACCGGCCTTGGCCTCGGGAACCAAGGGGCTTTCCAGGGTCATGGCGTCGAAGCCGAAATCATCATGGTACATGGCCGTCCCCCTTGCCCCGCGTCCTTTCCCGATCCGCGTCCATGGCGGACGGGCGGGCGGAAAGGCATGACGGCGGGCCGCAACCGGAATGCGACGGCCCGCCGGGTTTCACTTGCGTTTAGGACTTGTTGCGTAATTTGACCAGCATGGCGCGCAGCTGGCGCAGGTGCCCCCGCTCCTCGTTCAAGCACTGCTTGACGATGTCGGACTCGTTTTGCGGCAGGAGGTCCATCATCTCGCGAAAGTAGAGGATGGTGTCCTTTTCGAACCGGCTGGCCAGCTCAATGGCCGCGATGGCGTCGGAGGCATTGGCCAGGTCCTGTTCCGGAGCCCCGCCGCAGAAAAGGGCGTGGGAATCGAGCAGGGCCTGGACGTAGTCCATGTATTCCGCTTCGTCGCTGCCGGCCGGAATCTCGATCTTGCTGATGCGGCCGGCCATGGCCTCGAAAATGGTCTGGTGGCGGGCTTCCTCGCCGGCGAAGAATTCCAGGAAGCTTTTGACGTCCGGGTTGGTGGCGGCGGCCGCCGCCTTGGAATAGACGTTGCGGCCCCGGCGTTCGATTTCGATGGCCGTGCCGACGATGTCGCTGCCGTCAAAAAAACTTGCCATGCTATTCTCCCTTACTATGGAGTGCCTCCGGCGGCCCGGGGCGCTGCCCCAGGACCCCGCCGGGGGGCCCAGGGCCCCCCGGTCCCCCTTCCTTCTGCCGGCTGGAGCGCCGGCAGGGAATCGGGGAACCGGAGAGGAGCCACGCGCACCGCGCGAAGCCCGTTGAAAGTTTTTGAAGGGGGTCCGGGGGGAAACTTTTTACAAAAAGTTTCCCCCCGGCCGCCGGAGGCCCCCCTTCTCCGTAACGCTACAACTCGTTGGGCAGGGCCTTGAGCTGGGCGTAACTGTACACCGGACCGTCCACGCACACGTAGCTCGTGCCGATGTTGCAGCGGCCGCAGATGCCGATGCCGCACTTCATCCGCTTTTCCAGTGTGGTGAAGATCTGCTCGTCGGCGAACTCGAGCTTTTTGAGCGCTTCCAGGGTGAACTTGATCATGATCGGCGGGCCGCAGGTGACGGCCACGCAGTTCTCGGGCTTGGGCGCGATCTCGAGCAGCACGTTGGGGATGAGCCCCACCTTGTGCTCCCAGCCGTCGGCCTCGCGGTCGATGGTGAGCGTGGTGTTGACGTCCTCGCGGCTGGTCCATTCCGGCAGCTCGGCGGAAAAGGCCATGTCCGCCGGAGAGCGCGCGCCGTAAAGCAGCGTGATGTTGCCGTAATCGGCCCGGTTGTCGAGCATGTAGAGGAACAGGGTGCGCAGCGGGGCCATGCCGATGCCGCCGCCGACGAACACGATGTCCTTGCCCTTCATGTCCTCGTAGGGAAAGGGCTTGCCGAGCGGGGCGCGCACGCCCACCTTGTCGCCGGCGGTCAGGCCGTGCAGGCGGGTGGTCACCTCGCCGGCCCGCATGACCGAGAATTGCAGGTAGTCCATGCGGGTGGGGGGCGAGTTGATGACAAAGGTGGATTCGCCGATGCCCGGGGCGGACAGCTGGCCCACCTGGCCGGGCTCGAACGTAAACGCGGCCATCTTGGCCTCGTCGTCGAAGCGCACCCGGAAGGTCTTGATGTTGTGCGTCTCCTGGATGGTCTCCAGGATGGTCGCCACTTCCGGCAGATAGGGATTGAACGGATCGGTCATAGTCTTGCCCTCTAGCCTTTGGCCCTGGCCACGGCATTTTGCACGATCTCGCGGATGTCCACGGAGACCGGGCAGCTCTTGATGCAACGACCGCAGCCGCAGCAGGCGATGAGCCCTTCATGCAGGGTCGGATAGTAGCTGAACTTGTGGCCGACCCGGTTTTTCAAGCGGTGCGCCTTGGTCGGTCGCGGGTTGTGCCCCGAGGCTTCCAGGGTGAACTGGAAGTGCATGCAGGCGTCCCAGGAACGCATGCGGCGTCCCTTCATGCCGGCGGGTTCGTCGGTGATGGTGAAGCAGTAGCAGGTCGGGCACAGGTAGGTGCAGGCGCCGCAGCTGATGCACTTGTCCGACTGGGCCTGCCAGAAGGGCAGGTCGTCGAAGGCGTCGAGCAGGGCCTGGGGGGCGCTTGCGATGTCCGGAGCCTCGCCCAGGGCCGCGCGCGTGCCGGCCTTGACCGCTTCGGCCTCGTCGGCCTTGGCCGCGCCGTCGGTCAGCGCCGGGCTCGCAAGCAGCGCCTCGCCCTTGGGGGTCACCGCCTCGACGGTGTAGCCGCCGGCCACCGGGGTCAGGAGCACGTCCGAACCGTTGGTGTCGGCCGGGCCCGAGCCCACCCAGTGGCAAAAGCAGGTGTTTTCCGTCTTGGCGCAGGCCATGGTGACGAAGGTCGTGGCCTCGCGCGCGGCGATGTAATAGGGATCGGGGAACTTCTTGCCCATGTAGACGCGGTCGAAGATGAGGAATCCGCGCGCGCCGCAGGGCTTGCAGCCGAAGACCACCGTGGGTTCGGCCGTGGTGTCCGCGATGAGTTTCAGGGTGGGCTTGCCCGGATCTTCCGCGTCCTTGCCCTGTTCGTAATGGAACAGTTCCTGGCAGGCCGGAAAGATGGAGGACTTGGGCGGGGCCGTGGCGTCGGAATCGAAGACTGGGGTCTTGGTCCCGTCATAGGGCCGGAACACCACGCTGCCGCCTTCCGCGACCGGAACGAGCACCCGGCTTTTGGCGGCCAGGGCGCCGAGCCACTCAGGGAGCTTGTCGCTCGTGATATATTTTAAAGCGGCCATTACCAGTCTCGCTCCTTGATGTTGTCTTCCTCGACCTTGAACTGCAGAAGCGGCGGAATCGCCTGGGGATCGGTGCCGGCCTGGTAGCCGAACAGGTCGTGGATGGTCCGGTTGAGATGCTTTTTGAGCGCCAGAATGGGGATGTCCATGGGGCAGGCCCGCTGGCACTCGCCGCACTCGGTGCAGCGACCGGCCAGGTGCATGGCATGGACCACCTGGAACGTGAGCTTCTCGGTGGCCGTGTCTTCCTGGGTCAGCCAGTGGGGTTCGCGGCTCTGGGCGATGCAGTGGTCGCGGCACACGCACATGGGGCAGGCGTTGCGACAGGCGTAGCAGCGGATGCAGCGGTCCATCTGGAAACGCCAGAAGGCCATGCGCTCGGGCACGCTCATGGTGTCCAGGGCGGCCAGGTCGGCGTCCACGGGCGTGGCCGGCGTGGTCGGAGCGATGGGATCGCCAAGGAACGTGTCGGCCAGCACCGCGTTGGGGAACTGGCAGCGGCCGCACTTGTCGGCCCGGACCTCGGTCAGCGGCATGGAGACGGTCTTGCCGCCGGCGGTGACGGACACGGTGGCGCCGTCGGTGGTCACGTCCGTGACCGTGCCGGCGGCCGCGCCTGCGTCGGCGATCCTGGCCTTGACCTTGGACAGGTCGATCACGCCTTCGCAGGGCAGGCCGAAGATGACGACCTCGGCGCGGTCGATGAGGTTTTCCTGGAGCAGTTCCACGACGGAGCGGGAATCGCAGCCCTTGACCACGATGCCGACTTTCTTGCCCTTGAAGCTGGGCAGATAGACGGCCGGGTTGTGGACGTTGAGCGGCCCCCATTCGAGCTTGTCCACATCCGCTTCGTTTCTGATGAAAAGCGGCGTGTTGTGCAGGGGGTCGTAGCCTTTCTGCCAACCGATGACGCACTCAAGGCCGGGCAGGGCCTCCTTGATGCGTGCTTTGAGTTCCTCAAGCCGCGACACGGTTGCCTCCTTGGCCAAGCGCCCCGGCCGCCTTGGCGAGCATGTCCGCGGACACGGCCTCGTAGCGCGGCGCGGGTCCCAGGGCGTGAATCTGTTCGGTAAATACCGTCACCACCTTCTGCCAGCGCTGGCCCTCCGAGGCCGAAACCCAGGTGTAGTCGAACCGGCCCGGGTCGATGCCGAGGATGGGCAGGAAGCGCTTGAGGACCTCCAGACGCCGGCGGGCGTAGAAGTTGCCCTCGGCGTAGTGGCAGTCGCGCGGGTGGCAGCCGGAGACAAGCACGCCGTCGGCGCCGTTTAAAAGCGTTTTGGCGATAAAGAGCGGATCGATGCGTCCGGAGCAGGGCACGCGGATGATGCGCAGGTCCGTGGGCTGGGTAAACCGACCGACGCCCGCCGTGTCCGCGCCCCCGTAGGAGCACCAGTTGCACAGGAATCCGACGATTCGCAGTTCCTTGCCGGTCAGGACTGGCATAAGGCGTTGACCTCCGCGAGGATTTCGTTGTCCGTGAAGTGGGAGAGTTGGATGGCGCCCTGGGGACAGGTCGAGGTGCAAAGGCCGCAACCCTGGCACACCGTCTCGATGACCTCGGCCTTCTTCTGGCCGCGGAATTCCACTTCCTTGATGGCCTTGAAGGGGCAGGTCAGGATGCACTTGCCGCAGCCCACGCAACGCTTGATGTCCACGTGGGAGATCTGCGGGTCGCTTTCGAGCATGTCCTTGGAGAAAAGCGCCAGCACCTTGGCCGCGGCGGCGCTGCCCTGGCTCACGGACTGGGGAATGTCCTTGGGACCCTGGCAGGAGCCGGCCAGATACACGCCGGCGGTATTGGTCTCGACGGGCTTGAGCTTCACGTGGCTTTCCATGAAGAAGCCGTATTTGTCGTAGGAGATGCGCAGTTTCTCGGCCAGCTGCGGCGCGCCCTTGGCGGCCTCGGCCCCGGCGGCCAGGACCACCAGGTCGGCTTCGACCTCGACCTGGGTGCCGGCCAGCGTATCCGCCCCGCGCACGATCATCTTGCCGTTTTTGGGGTAGACCATGGCCACGCGGCCCCGGATGTAGCGCGCCCCGTACTCCTCCATGGCCCGGCGGGTGAACTCGTCGTACATCTTGCCGGGGGCGCGGATGTCCATGTAGAAGACATAGGACTGGGAGTCCGGGATGTGGTCCTTGGTCAGGATCGCCTGCTTGGCCGTGTACATGCAGCAAAAGCCGGAGCAGTAGGGGCGGTCGAGCGACTTGTCGCGCGAGCCCACGCACTGGATGAAGACCACGGTCTTCGGCTCCTTGCCGTCCGAGGGGCGCTTGACGTGGCCGCCGGTCGGGCCGGAGGCGGAAAGCAGGCGCTCGTACTGCAGGCCGGTGATGACGTCGGGGTAGCGCCCGCCGCCGTATTCCGTGACCTTGGAGATGTCGAAGAGGTCGTAGCCTGTGGCGGCCACGATGGCGCCGACGTCCTCGGTCACGATCTCATCCTGCATATCGTACTTGATGGCCCCGGTCGGACAGACCTTGGCGCACACGCCGCACTTGCCCTTGACGAACTGGCGGCAGGTGGTGGGGTCGATCACGGCCTTTTTGGGGATGGCCTGGGGGAAGGCGATGTTGATCGAGGTGGTGGGCCCGATATTTTCGTTGAAGTGGTCCGGGTTTTTCTTGCTCGGACACTTCTCGGTGCAGGCGCCGCAGCCCGTGCACAGTTCCCAGTCCACGTAGGTGGCTTTTTTCTTCACCTGGACCTGGAAGTTGCCCACGTAGCCGCCGATGGAATCCACTTCCGAATAGGCGTGCAGGGTGATGTTGGGGTGCTGGGACACGTCCACCATCTTGGGGCCGAGGATGCAGCTCGAACAGTCGACCGTGGGGAAGGTCTTGTCGAGCTTGGCCATCTTGCCGCCGATGGTGGATTCGCGCTCCACCAAAACGACTTCCAAACCGCCGTCGGCGCAGTCGAGCGCCGCCTGGATGCCGGCCACGCCGCCGCCGATGACCATCACCCGCTTGTTGATGGAGAACTTGCTCGGGGACAGCGGCGCGTCGCGCCGCAGCTTCTCCACCGCGATGCGCACCAGGTCGACGGCCTTGTTGGTGTTGGCCTCGCGGTCCTTGCCGATCCAGGAGACATGCTCCCGGATGTTGGCCATCTCGAACATGTAGCGGTTTAAGCCGGCGCGCTCCACGGCCCGGCGGAAGGTGGGCTCGTGCATGCGGGGGGTGCAGGAGGCCACCACCACGCCGGTGAGGTTTTTTTCTTTTATGGCCTGGATGATGCCGCCCTGCCCAGGCTCCGAACAGGCGTACATGGTGTCCGTGGCATAGACGACCTCGGGAAATTCCAGGGAGGTCTTGGCCACGGTGGCCGTGTCCACCGTGCCTTCGATGTTGCTGCCGCAGTGGCAGATAAAAACGCCGATTCGCATTGGCTGTGCTCCCTCGCCTGTTAGCTCGCGCCCGCCAGCGCCTTATTGAGGATGGGCCGGGGGTCGATGGTCAGCTTGTCGAAGCCGAGTTGCGCGTCCGGGATATTGAGCGCCACGCCCATAAGCTGGGTGTAATAGGCCACCGGAATGTGGAAGTGGGTGCCGCCGGCCCGGTTGACCTGCCCCTGCCGCAGATCCAGGTTCATCTGGCAAAGCGGGCAGGCCACGGCGATGACGTCCGCGCCGATGGACACGGCCGCGTCCAGGAGCTTGCCGGTGAGTTTGGCCACGATGTCCTGGCGGGGGATGCCGTAGGAGGCGCCGCAACACTCGACCTTGAGCGGGAAGGGGACGATGTCGGCCCCCATGGCGGCCAGGATGTTGTCCATGGCCATGGGGTTTTCGCTGTCGTCGAAGGCCATGAGTTCGGGCGGACGGTTCATGATGCAGCCGTAGTAGCAGGCGACCTTGAGGCCTTTTAAGGGCGTGCGGACGTAGGTGGCCAGGGCTTCCAGGCCGATGTTCTCGACGAGGGCCTGCAGCACCGAAATGGTCTCCACCCCGCCGTCATAGGGATCGTCGAGGAGGTTGTTGACTTTTTTGGCGAACTCCGCCTTTTCCATGCGGTGGGCGGCGGTGCGCAGGTTGGTGAGGCAGCTCGGGCAGGGCGTGGTGGCGGCTTTGAGCCCCATGCCGGACACGAGCTGGAGGTTTCGGGCCGACAGGGCGGCGGAAAGGGTGTGGTCCTTGGTGTGGGCCGGGGTCGAACCGCAGCAGCTCCAGTCGGGGATGTCGACCAGGGAAAGCCCCACGGCCTCGCACACGGCCCTTGTCGAGGCGTCGTATTCCTTGGACGTGCCGAGGCCCGAACAGCCGGGGTAGTAGGCAATGGCTTCGCTCATGAATTCGACTCCCTCTCGAAGCGCTCGAAAATCCGGGACACGTGCTCCTTGCCCGCGATATCGTGGGGCCTCATGGCGAGCTTGCCCTTGGGGAAGATTTTGGGCCCGAGGTCAAGATCCGTCCAGAAGCGTCCCGTGCGCATCACGTAGTTGATGGTCAGCCCCAGCTCGAAGACGCGGCCGTGGGCCTTGACCGAATCCAGGAAGGAATCCCAGAAGGTCTTGACCTGGGGTACGGCGGCCAGGCCTTCCCGGCGGGCCATGTGGCGCAGGACGTCCATGACGCAGGCCACGTCGATGTTGTTGGGGCAGCGCGTGGTGCACGATTCACATGTGGCGCATAGCCAGATGGACTTGCTCGACAGCACGGTCTTTTTCTGACCGATCTGAACCAAGCGCATGATCTGGCTGACGGGGATGTCGTAGGCGAAGGTGTACGGGCAGCCAGCTGTGCAATTGCCGCATTGGTAGCACAGGCTGACGTTCTGACCGGACTCTTCCTCCACCCTGGCAACGAAATCGCCGTCGTAGTCGCAGGTGAGATTGATGGTCTGCATACAATCCAATCCTATCCGGTTGACGTGAAAGAAACGGATCTATCGCAAGCGGTTCGCCCAAGGCCCTGGTAGCGGCGGACACGACGACCGCAGTCCGGTGTGGATAGCATGGCGGTCTTTGCTTTGCCACCCCGGACCGGGTGTCGCGCCTGGAGGATTAAGGCTTAATAATTTCAAATAGATACTTAGTAAGTGTCCAGCTCTTTGCGGCGTTTCTTTGTATCACAGAGGAACAAATGTGTAAAAAAAAGACTCAATTCAGGACGCGTTTCGGGTCTGGCTCCGACCCGCGTCGGTCGAAAAACACGTCCGTTTCCACCCGTTTGGCATCGCGGCAGCAAGGGCGGAGGCAGGTGAAAGACCGCTATCGGAGACGTCTGCCAACGCCCCCGATGGCGGCTGGCGGTCGGGGGGCACAGCCCCCCCATGGTCCTGATGCTCAAAGGGGGCCCGAAGGCCCCCTTTGACACGTTGGTCCCGTGATTACAGGGCGGCCGTGTAGATGGCGGTCACGTCCTTGTCGGTCGGGCAGCGCGGGTTGGTCAGACCGCAGGCGTCCTTCTGGGCGTTGCCGGTCATGGTCGGGATGTCGGAGGCCTTGACTTCCTTGCCATAACGCTTGCCGAGCTCGATCAGGCCGGTCGGGATGCCGACGTCGGCGGACAGCTGACGGATGGCCTTGAGGGCCAGTTCGGCGGCGTCGCGCGGAGCCATGCCTTCGATGTTCTCGCCCATGATCTTGGCCATTTCGGCGAACTTCTCGACCTTGGCGATCAGGTTGAAGCTTTCGACATGGGGCAGGAGGATGGCGTTGCATTCGCCGTGCGGCAGGTCGTAGAAGCCGCCCAGCTGGTGGGCCATGGCGTGGACGTGACCGAGGCTGGCGTTGTTGAACGCCATGCCGGCCAGGTACTCGGCGAAACACATGGCTTCGCGGGCTTCCATGTCCTGACCGTTGGCCACGGCCTTGCGCAGGTACTTGAAGATCAACTTGATGGCCTCGACGGCGCAGGCGTCGGTCATCGGGTTGGCGATGGTGGACACGAAGGCCTCGACGGCGTGGGTCAGGGCGTCCATGCCGGTGGCGGCGGTCAGCGCCGGGGGCATGCCGACCATGAGGACCGGGTCGTCGATGGCGATGTGCGGGGTGACGCGCCAGTCAACGATGGCCATCTTCACGTGGCGGGACAGGTCGGTGATGATGCAGAAACGGGTCATTTCAGAGCCCGTGCCGGCCGTGGTGTTGACGGCCAGATAGGGCATGAAGGGCTTGGAGGACTTGTCCACGCCTTCGAAATCATGGATCTTGCCGCCGTTGGAGATGACAAGGCCGATGCCCTTGCCACAGTCGTGGGAGGAACCGCCGCCCAGGGTGATAAGGCTATCGCAACCCTCTTTCTTGTAGACGTCGACGCCCTTGTGGACATTCGCGTCAGTGGGGTTGGGGATGGTCTCGTCGTAGACATGATACTTCATGCCGGCGGCGTCGAGCAGGTCGGTGATCATTTTGCAGATACCGACTTTCACCACGCCCTTGTCCGTGACGATAAGCGGCTTGGTACCGCCCAGAGCCTTGATCTTCTCAGGGATCTGCTTGGCGGCGCCGATGCCGATGAGGGTCACGCTGGGAATGAAGAAACCGTAAACTTGCTCGCGAACTGCCATGGTGCCAACCTCACTTGGGTTAAGGTTATGGTTTTGCGAACGGACCCCAAACCTGATTTCCTTGCGGCTTTTGGGTAAACGCTGCCCCTAATAAGCAAATCCCGGGCCATTTTAAATAGTAAATGAATTCAGTGTATTAAAAAATAAAGCTTTGGCCGGACGGGACTGACCTGTCCGGATGGGGCGCTCGTGGCGTTGTGTCATTGCGCCCCAGAAGGATTTGTGTGGGTAAAAAACGGCCATTTCCGGGGGTTGGCGCATCATGGACAAGTTGTCCCACCCAGCGACGACGATTGAGTAAAAAGGTAACAGCCGCGAGTAATGGGGCGACTTGTCCCAAATGGCACAAGCATCTTTTAAAAAAACTATAATTATTTTAGTATGATAATAAAATATGTCCCAACACGGGGAGGCGGGGATGAAACGATACGGGACGGTCAGAGCGACCCGCGGACGTCACCTTATATAATGATGAAGCGCAATGTGCCCGCCCGGGTTGCGCCCTGGCCACGATATGCTACCGTTAGTGACAAACTGTGCGTGAGCACGGACGCAACCCAAGGAGGATCCTATGCAGAGAATACTGGCGACCCTGGCTTTGCCCCTGGCCCTGGTCCTGATGTTGGCGGCCGGATGCGGCAAGTCCGACGAGAAAAAGGCCGAACAGAAAACCGCCACGCCCACCGCCCAGGATGTCAAGGCCGACGTGTCCAAGGCCGCCGCAACCACGGCCGCCTACACCAAAGATCAGCTGGACAAGCTGCGCACGGACGCCGCAGCGCGGCTGGCGGCCATGGACAAGGAGCTCGACGCGCTTTCGGCCAGGACGGCGACCCTGACCGACCAGGCCAAGGCCGACGCCCAACAGAAGCTGGATGCGCTCAAGGCCGAACGGGCGGACGCAGGGGCCAAGCTCGACGCCCTCAAGGCGGCCGACCAGGATGCCGCCAAGGACGTCAAGGCGAGCTTCGACGCGGCCATGGACAAGCTGACCAAGGACTACGACGCGGCCAAGAAGGCGCTGCAGAAGTAGCACGCGGCGTACCCGGGCCGGCCGGCGTCTGTCCGTTCGGCCCGGATTCCCGCCGCGTCACCGGATCGTCACCGGCCTTCTTTAGGGAAGGAGACAACGCTATTTCCCGGGAGGGCGATCACCATGCGGGTCCTTTTCATCTGTGTGCACAACAGCGCCAGGAGCCAGATGGCCGAGGCGTATCTTGAAAAATTCTGCGGTGAGGCGGTCGAGGTGACAAGCGCCGGCCTTGATCCCACCAGCGTCAACCCCCTTGTGGTCACGGTCATGGCCGAGGAGGGGATCGACCTGTCCGGGAAGGGCACGCGCAAGGTCTTCGACCTCTACCGCGACGGCCTGCTCTTCGATTATGTGGTCACGGTGTGCGAGGAATCCCTCGAAGGCCAGTGCCCGGTGTTTCCGGGCGTCACCCACCGGCTGCACCTGCCGTTTCCCGACCCGGCCAAGGCGGAGGGAACCGAAGAGGAAAAGCTGGCCGCGGTGCGCGCCATCCGCGACAGCATTCGTGAGCGCATGCGTTCCCTGGCCGCACAGATAATGGCCGAGGGGAACAAGCGCCCCGGGGACACCTGGGAAGGCGGGAAGAAGGCGTGAGCCCGAAAAAAAACATCCTTTTTCTGTGCACCGGCAACGCCTGTCGCAGCCAGATGGCCGAGGGCTTCGCCCGGGCGCTCAAGGCCGACGTCCTCACCCCGTATTCGGCCGGCGTGGAGCGCCACGGTCTCGACCCCAGGGCCGTGGCCGTCATGGCCGAAGCCGGGGTGGACATCTCGGGCCAGACGTCCAAGCTGGTCACCGACCTGCCGCCGGACGTGACTTTCGACGCCGTGATCACCCTCTGCGGCGCGGCCCACGACACCTGCCCCTTCTTCCCCGGGACCGTCGAAAAGCGCCACGTCGGCTTCGACGACCCGCCCGCCCTGGCCGCCGGCGCGGCCTCCGAAGAAGAAGCCCTCGATCACTACCGCCGCGTCCGCGACGCCATTCGGGAATTTGTGGCCAAAGAGTTTTAGGAGAGAGGGAGAGCAGGAAGATGTGCGAGAGGGGAACCCTTTTTGAAAAAAGGGTTCCCCTCTCGCGCTCTCCCCTCCCCAAAACTTTTAACGGTCATGGGCGGAGCAATGGCAACATGCCGTAACCGTTAAAAGTTTTTTGAAAGGGGGTCCGGGGGGAAACTTTTTTTCAAAAAAGTTTCCCCCCGGTTCCGTTATCCTCCAACAGCGAGTTCCCGGACGCCGTCCGGGCCGGCCACCACGATGAGCGAGGCCAGGCCGACGAAGAGGCCGTGTCCGGCCACGCCGGCCCGGGCGTCGAGGCTTGTCGCCAGGGCAGCCGGGTCTTGAAGCGGGTCGAAGGCGCAATCCGCGATGACGTTGCCGCGTTCGGTGCGCATGGGGTCGCCGTCCGGGCGCAGGCGCAGGGTCGGGTTGCCGCCGATCTGGCGCAGGAAGCGCAGTTCGCTGGCCAGGGCGAAGGGCGTGATCTCCACCGGCAGGGCGTGGCGCGCGCACAGGCGTGGCGAGAGCTTGCCCACGTCGGCTACGATGACGAGACGTTGCGCCGCCTGTCCCAGGATCTTTTCGTAGAGCAGCGCGCCGCCGCCGCCTTTGATGCAGTTGCCGACCGGGTCGATCTCGTCGGCCCCGTCGATGGTGATATCCAGGGTCGGGGCGTCGTCGAGGCCGGCCACGGGCAGGCCGGTGCGGCGCAGGGCCTCGGCCATGAAATGGGCCGCCGGCACGAAGAACGTGCCGGGCAACTCGCCCCGTTCGGCACGCTCGGCCAGAAAGGGGACGGCGGCCACGGCCGTGGAGCCGTGCCCCATGCCCACGGCCATGCCCGGTTCGACCATGGCGGCGGCATGGGCCGCGGCGGCCCGCTTGAAGCCGGCCGTATCCTCGGGACTGAAGGTGCTTGGCGTATTCATGCCCGACGCATACCATCTTTTTGCGCCGGCGAAACCCCGGCGTGGTGTCCGGGCGGTGGAAAAGCGCTGATCGGCCCGTCCCGGTTTGCCTTTTTCCGGCAAACGGTGTTTAAGTTCAGCCGAGAAGCTCCGAAACGGAGCCGGCCGTTCCCGCGACGGCATCGCCTAACCCGTCAAAAACTCTGCTGTGAGGGGACCATGCGACCTGAAAGCCTGAAAACGCGCATTTTTCTGGACGGAGCCGACCCCGAGGAAACCCGGCAGGTCATAAAGGCCCTGGGATTCCTGGACGGCCAGACCACCAACCCGAGCCTTTTGGCCAAAAATCCCGAGGCCCAGGCCCACAAGACCCAGGGCAACAAGTTCAGCGCCACGGCCATTTACCAGTTCTACAAGGAACTGTGCCAGGAACTTTCGGGACTTTTGCCCGAGGGATCGGTGTCCATCGAGGTCTACGCCGACGAGACGACGCCGGTTCCCGCCATGTTGGAGCAGGCGAGGGAGTTCGACACCTGGATTCCCAACGCCCACATCAAGCTGCCGACGACCACGGCCGGCCTCGAGGCGGCCAACGTGCTCACCGGCGAGGGCCGGCGCGTCAACATGACCCTGGTCTTCAGCCAGGCCCAGGCCGCGGCGGTGTATGCCGCCACAAAGGGGGCGGCGCGCGGGGCCGTTTTCCTCTCGCCCTTTATCGGCCGTCTCGACGACCGTGGCGAAAACGGTATGGAACTCATCAAGAACATCCTGCGCATGTACGGGGCCGGCGACGCCCACGTGGAAGTGCTCACGGCCAGCGTCCGTTCCATGGAGCATTTTCTGTGCGCCCTGGCCGTCGGCAGCGACATCATCACCGCGCCCTACAAGATCCTCATGGACTGGGCCGAGGCCGGCCTGCCCATCCCCGGCCCGGCCTACGTCTACGAACCGGCCGGGCTTGCCCCCATCCCCTTTGAGCCCCTGAACCTGGACGCCCACTGGCAGGACTACCGCATCGCCCATCCCCTCACGGACGCGGGTATGGCCAAGTTTTCGGCGGACTGGAATTCCCTGATCGACATGGACGCCTGAGCGCCCTTTTTCCCGGTACGCAGGCACACGGCCCGTCGCGCAAGCGGCGGGCCTTCTTTTCGTCCTTCCCGCATTGACAAAAGGCCGCGTCGGACACATGAAGTTAGGGCACATACTCGCCTTCGGAATAAGGCGCAGGGAGGCCACATGACGCCCGCGCGCGTGATGATCGTGGAAGATGAAGCCATAACCGCCATGGCCACCGGAGCCATGCTCAAACGGCTGGGCCATCAGGTGGCCGCCTCGGTCGGGTCGGGCGCGGCGGCGCTGGAAGCCTTTCGCCGCTACAACCCCGACCTCGTCCTCATGGATATCCGCCTGGATGGCGATATGGACGGCATCGAGACGGCCCGGGCCATCCGCGCCGATTCCGATGTGCCGGTGGTGTTCGTCTCGGCCTACGTGGACGCCCAGACGCGCCAGCGCGCCGCCGAAACATCCCCTTTCGCCTTTGTTCCCAAACCGCTGGACGAATACGAGCTGGGCGCGCTGATGTGCCGGCTGCGGAAGGTCCTGCCGTCTTGACCGACCCGGGCTTTGCGGCCTTCGGTCTGGACGGGGATTTCACCGCCGCCTGGCTGGCCGCGCGCCGCGTGGCCGATCTGGCCGACCGCGATCCCCTGGCCGTCACCCCGGCCGTGGTGGACGCGTTGACCGGGCTCCTTGTCCGAAACGACCATGCCCGCCAGACCCAGGCCCGTATCCTCTACCGCGACGCGGCCGGGATTCTGGTCAGGCTGCTTGCCGGCGGCGCGCCGGAGCAGGCCGCGTCCGCCCGCCGGGCTCTGACCGCCGCCCTGGCCACGCCTGGAAAGCCGCGCCTGGCCGCTGCCGAGGCCGTGGGCGGCCTGCCTCTGGCCGGCATTGTCCCGCCCGAACCTCCCGTTGCCGATCAGGCCGCCCGGCCGGTGCCCCTGGCCACCCTGCTGGCCCGGGCCGGAGCCGATCCCGCCGCCAAACCCCGCCGCGCCGGCCGCAGCCTCGTTGCGCCTGCCCGCCGCCCCGGTCGGCTGGTGGTGGTCAAGTGCCTGCGCCACGGCGAGGACCCGGTGGGGCTGGCCCTGGAAGGGGCCTGGATGGAGCGGTGCGCGGCCATGGACTTTCCCGCGCCCTGCCACGTGCCGGCCCCGTTTCGGGACGGCGAGGCCATGCTTTGGGCCGTCGCCGAGGCGCTCCCGGACCTCCCCGGCCGCGACCGGCAGGGCCGCTGCCTGGCCTACGTAGCCCGGGAGGACTATTTCCGCTATCCCAACGACCCGTGCCCGGAGGGCTTCGACGGGGAGGCGCTTCGCGCCACCCTGGGCCGGGCCGCCTTGCTCCTGGGCTGGCTGGCCGGCCAGGGCGTCGTGCACGAGGCGGCCATCCCGCTTTTCCACAACCGGGTGCAACGCGAGCGCCGCGAGGACGCCGGGGTCTACGACTGGCGGCTTCCCGGCCGGCTGGACCGCTGGCTCGCCTCGTCGCGGCACCCCAATTTCGGCGTCTCTGGCCTGCGCGACTTCGAACACCTCGTGTGCCTGCCCGGCGCGCCGGGAAAACTCTACCGGCACCTGGGGAATCATTTCATAAGCCTGCTGCTTGTCGCCGGCAGCGCCTTCCGCCAACGCGACCCCGGCCTTGTCGGCCTGATGCCGGACGGCGCGCCGGCCGATGCCAGGCATCTTTTCGACGAGGCGGCCCTTGCCCGGATCGTCGAAACGATCTTTACCGCCTACCACGAAGGGTTTGTCGGCACCACGGCCGCGCCGCCTTTCGACGCCCGCGACCTGGCCCGGCGCATGGTGGAGGAGATGGGCGTGGACCGCCACATGACCGAACTTTTGCGCGTGGCCGACCAGGAGGCCATGACCGACGCCGCGTTCGTGAAATTTCTCACCTCCCGGGGCCTCACCCCGGAAGCGGCCCGGGCGCACGCCCGGGGCGCGGCCGACGTGGAACTCGTCACCGGCCCGCATCTCGGCGATTTCAACAACCGCACCAGCCTGCCGGAACTCAACGAAGCCACCGCCGCCGCCGTGGCCGCCTGCCTCGCCGCCCGCCATGGGCGGGAGCCCGGGAACTGACGCGGGCTTGGCGCGCGTTTCCTGAAACGCACAGGCGTTATTCAGAAAAATCCGGCATTCGCCTTCGTTGTCTTCGGGAAGGTGCTGTCGCGTCATGGGGCGGGCCGCAAGGACACCTGTCCCCGCGTTCCGGCATGAGGGCGGGGAGGGCTGTCCTTGCGGTTTCCCGCTACGGGGTAATTCCCGTTGACAATGTCACCTCTTGGTGACTATGGATTTGGCGGGGGAAATGGACATGTCTGCCGAGCTCCATGCCGCAAGCGAAAGACCCAGGAACAGGGAAGCCACCAAGAAGCGGCTGCGGGAGGCCGTGGGCCGGGTTCTGGCCCGGCAGGGGTTCACGGCGGTCGGCATCAACACGGTGGCCCGCGAAGCCGGCGTGGATAAGGTGCTTATATACCGCTATTTCGGTGGATTGCCCGGTCTTGTCGCCGCCTTCTCCCACGATGGGGACTTCTGGCCGAGCCTTGACGAGCTCATCGGCGGCGACGAGGGGGCGTTTCTGGCCCTTCCGTACGCCGAGCGCGTGGTCACAGCGTCGCGCAACTATTTGCGCGGGATACGCAACCGGCCCATGACCCAGGAAATCCTGGCCTGGCGCTTTCTTGAGCAAAACGAATTGACGGCGGCCCTGGACAACGTGCGGGCCATGACAGGGACGCGGCTCATGGAGCTTGTGGCAAATGACCAGCCCGTGGGCTTTGACGTCGAGGCGTTCAACGCCGTGATCGGCGCGGCCATCAACCACCTGGCCGTGCGGGCGCGGCAGGAAAAAACGTTCGCCGGCCTTGCGTTGGACGCCGCGGAAAGCTGGGAGCGCATCGAAGCCATGCTGGCCCGGATCATTCGGGCGGTGTTCGGCGAAGGCTAGGGGCTTTTTTTTTGAACCATATGTCACCGAAAGGTGACTATGGCCGGAACAACTCCAGGAAGCCGGGCTCCGGACGCGGGCGGACTGCCCGGAGCGGACGCGGCCACGGGCCGCTAACACACGAGGAGACGATCATGGACCACGGACGAAGCGGAAAAGGCGGCGGCGTGTCGAGGGGCTGGCAGGGCGTTGTGCCTTGGGTGTTTGGTTTTGCGCTTTTGGCGGCGGCCCTGTTGCTGGCGTATCTGGGCGAGGCCTGGGCGGATGACGATGCCGGCGTGCTGGTAACGCAGGACCTGGAGACCATGGAGGAGGCCGATCATGGCGGTCGGCGGGACGCCGGCAAATCCGCCTGCAGCGCGACAAGCGAAGGAAGCTATGTGGCGCCGGTCACGGTGTCAAAGGCGAGGATGGCCGCCTGGCGCGAGGCGGCGACGCTCTCCTACGACACGGGACGGCTGGGTTTCGACATGGGGTATACGGGCACGTGGTATGATTTTTCCCGGGCCGGCCGGCTGCCTTTCGGCGGTCAGGCGCCTTTTGACGCCCTGCACGCATTGGAGGCGGGCCTGACCGTCAGGGGTGGGCTGTGGGGATCGATCGGCGGGTTCGTCGGGGTGCGGGGAAATCTCGGATTCGAGCGCGATTTCGCGGGGGCCCTGGCCGGGTCGATCCTGGCCGGCGCCAGTGTTCCCCTTGGCGAGTACTGGTTGCTGACCGTGGGAGGCGGGGTTTCCGTTTCCAAAATCACGACGCGGTTTTTCCCGTTGGCCACGGTGCGCTATGCCTCCCCGGCCCTGCCTGATCTCTCCGTCGATCTTGGATTTCCGCGGACCGAGGTGGCTTGGCGCGGCGGGAAGTGGTGGGGGCTTCGCGTCACGGGGGCCATGGACGGCGGTGAGTACAAACTGGCCGAAGACAATCCCGTGGCGGGCGGCGGATTCGTTTCGCTGCTGGAGGCCCGGGTCGGAACCTGGCTGGATTTATGGCCGTACCAGGGATTGTCCGTCAGTCTCGGGGCGCTCTACGCCCTGCCGGGGACGATGACCTTTTACCGGGAGAGCGGTTCGCGCCTCAAGGAATACGACACCGGCGGCGGTCCCGGCGGCGCGGCGCGGTTACGCTTCACGTTTTAGGCCTGCCCGCCCCTATTGTCCCAGCCGAGGCCGTCCGATAGGAGGGCAACGGCCGCCGGCTTGCGGCGCGCCGGTGGGGGAAGCGGCATGACAAAACGCGAACGCATGGCCTTTATCGAGGCCCTGGACCGGCTGGGACTGCTCAAGTACGTGGTGGCCGTGCTTTTTACGGGCACGGCCTTTGTGCTGATCGCCGGGGCGTTCGTCTACGAGGAGCTTGGCCGCCGTGGGCCGGCGCTGCCGGTGGTGACGATGCCGCCGCTGGCCGACGCCGCCCCCCAGGCTCCCGGTTACCGGCTGCGGGCCAAGGTCTCGCGCGACGTGCGCTTCACCACCGCGCCAAAGGAGCCGGCGGGGTTTTCGTTTTACGATATCAGCGCCGGGGAAACGCCCCGGACCCTGGCCCACAAGCTGGCCGACAAGCAGTTTCGCCTGGGGCGCGGCCATGGCGAGAGCTGCAATTTCGCCTTCCCGCTGTCCGGCCCGGTCGGCGAACGGGAAGCCGTGGCCGCCTTCATTCGGGAACGCAGCCGGGAGTGTTGCGCCGTGGCGGCGAACCTTCCCGGCCAACTCGTCACCTACGCCTTTTCCCGCGCCGACCGGAAATCGCCGGTCCAGGCCGGGCCCATTGCCGGGGCGGCGGTTTTTTCCGAGGTCGCCGGCAGTCTGCTCACTCTCAATCTGCGTTTCACCGACAAGATCGACGGTTACGAAACAGCCATGCGCCGCCATCTGACCGCCCGGTTCGGACCGCCTTCGGCCATGGGCACGGCCGGTCAGGCCTGGGCCAGGGAAGGGGGGCTGGTCACCATGGCCCGCACCGGCGGCGCGCTCTCCGTGACCGCCTACTACGCCGCCAACATCGAGCGTCACGCCCAGACCACCATGCGTCTGACCGCCCGGCCTTCGGACCCGCCGGCCGCTCCGGCCCAGCCCACGGCAGCGGCCAAGCTGGCGCTGGCCAACGCCCCCTAGCGCAACGTCGGCATTGAACTTTCTTTGGGTCTTGTCAGCGAAAATTTCCGCCAGCCTGTGTACAAGGACTTTTAGAACAGGCCGGTAAGGAGTTTTTGGGGAGGGTGGGGG
>NZ_JBLODY010000052.1:0-29641 GCF_047785625.1 Solidesulfovibrio sp. C21 | reverse complement strand
GAGGGTGGGGGTCCGGGGGAGGGGACCCTTTTTTTCAAAAAAGGGTCCCCTCCCCCGGCAAACACGTCGCCCTAGTGCACGGTACCGCTGGTGGAGCCGGACGGGTTGCCGGTCGAGGCGAGGTTGGCGCTGAAGCGCTGCACGGCCGGGTCCTTGCGCCATTCGGAAAAGAGGTTGTCCCAGTCCGAAAACGACATGGTTTCCTGGTCGAGCTGGGCCTCGTGGCCGGACATCCAGACCGAGAAAAGCTGCATGAGCAGGGCCAGCGGCTTGCTGTCGAAGGCCTTGGCCACGGTGCCTATGGGGTAGTTGCCGCCTTCCATGGACTTGAACACGAATTCTCCCACCGACCGGCGGGAGCTTTCCATATCGATGGGCTGGCCGTTTATCCCGGCGATGAAACCGCCCAGATCCGGATACTCCGTCCGTAAGGCCGTCAGCTCCTCTTGCGGCACATCGAGGTGGACGACGCCATCCTGCTCCACGGCGAAGTAAAACCGGGCCCAGTGTTCGACCATGAACACGCGGAAGATTTCCTCGGCGGCTTTTTCCATAACATCCATGCGGTATGCTCCTTATGGCGCGACGCGGGGGCAGCGCGCGAAATGTCCCGGCGCGACCTGGATCAATTCCGGTTCGGTAGCGGCGCACTCGGGCACGGCCAACGCGCAACGGGGATGAAAGCGGCAGCCGTGGAGCGGCGCGGCCGGGTCCGGCGGATCACCGCTCAAGGGAACCGGAAGCCGGTGCGCCGGATCGATGATCGGGGCCGCCGCCAGAAGCGCCCTTGTATACGGATGCAGCGGCGCGTCGTAAAGCGCCTTGGCCGAGGCCAATTCCACCACCCGGCCCAGGTACATGACGGCCACCCGGTCGCTTAGGTGCCCCACCACGGCCAGATCGTGGGAAATAAAGAGATAGGCCAGCCCCAGCCGCTCCTTGAGGTCGGCCAGGAGGTTTATGACCTGGGCCTGGACCGAAACGTCGAGGGCGGAAACGGGCTCGTCGCACACGAGCAGCCGGGGTGAAAGGGCCAGCCCCCGGGCCACGGCCACCCGCTGGCGCTGGCCGCCGGAAAACTGGTGGGGAAAACGCCTGGCGTGCTCGGGCAAAAGCCCGACCAGGGAAAGCAGCTCCAGCACGCGCTCACGGCGTTTGGCCCGGCCCATGCCCGCCGCCCGCAGCCCTTCGGCCACGGACCAGCCGATGGGAAGGCGGGGATTGAGCGAGGCGAACGGGTCCTGGAAAATCATCTGCACCAGTCCCGGAAGTTTTCGGCGCATCTCGCGGCCGCCTTCCCAGGGATCGTGCCCGTCCAGGCGCACGCTGCCGACGCTTGGCGGCTCGAGCCCAACGGCCAGCCGGGCCAGCGTCGACTTGCCGCAGCCCGACTCGCCCACAAGCCCCAGCGTCTCGCCCGGGGCCACGGTCAGATCCACCCCGTCCACGGCCTTGACGGTCCGGGTCGCGGACGAAAAAAAGCCCTGGCGCGACACATAGTGCCGCCGCACGCCGATCAGATCCAGTACGGGGGCGGCCTCTTGAGGCTTCACGTCCTGTCTTTGAAGCGCATCCATGGCAACGTCTGCCTATAACCAAGCTAACCCATTAAAAAGTTTAGGAAGGGGAGAGCGCGAGAGGGGAGAACCCTTTTCAAAGGGTTTCCCCTCTCGCACTGTCTTCTCATAAAATTTACCCATACAGCCAACACCGCGCACGGCGGCCGTTGTCCAGGGTGAAAAAGGGCGGCGCTTCGTGGGCGCACGGCGCGAAGGCCCGGGGGCAGCGGGGATGAAAATGGCAGCCGGTCGGCAGAGCGGACAGGCTCGGCACCGTACCGGCGATGGGCGTCAGCCGACCCCGGTCGGACAGGCGCGGCAACGAGGCCAAAAGCCCCTGGCTGTAGGGATGGGCCGGGCCGTCGAAAAAGGCCCGCACCCCGGCGTATTCCACCACCCGGCCGGAATACATCACGGCCACGGCGTCGGCGGTCTGGGCCACCACGCCGAGGTTGTGGGTGATAAGCGCGATGGCCGTGCCGGAATCCCTGGTCAGGCCCAGCATGAGGTCGAGGATCTGGCGCTGCACCGTGACGTCGAGCGCCGTGGTCGGCTCGTCGGCGATGAGCAACTCCGGGGAAAGGATGAGCGCCATGGCGATCATGACCCGCTGGCGCTGGCCGCCGGAAAGTTCGTGGGGATAGGCGGAAAGCCGCTTCGAGACGTCCGGCAGGCCCACTCGGACCAGCATGGCGGCGGCGGCGTCCATGGCTTCCCGGCGGGAGGCTTTGCGGTGGATGCGCACCGGCTCGGACACCTGGTCGCCGATGGTGAGCACCGGATTAAGCGAGGTCATGGGTTCCTGGAAGATCATGGAGGCCCGGCTGCCGCGAATAGCCCGGCGTTCCCGCTCGGGCAGGGCCAGGATGTCCCGGCCGTCGAAAACCGCCTTGCCTGTCGTCACCCGCCCCGGTGGCGGCACGAGCCCCAGCACCGAAAGGGACAGCACCGTTTTGCCGCAACCCGACTCCCCGACCACGGCCATGACCTCGCCGCGTCCGATGGCGAGATCCACGCCGTCGACGGCCGTAAGCGGCCCTCCGGGGGAGTCGAAAACCGTGGTCAGGTTTTCAACGGATAAAAGGGCTTGCTGCATGGTCATGGCGTCCTGCCCCTTCCTACCGGCTTTGCCGGTCCCCAGCAAGGCGGGGGCCGACACCCGCAGCCATTTGTTTCTTGGCAATAAACGGCAAAACCGTTAGACACGCGGCATGTCTTTCCCCCCAGGTCTGCCGCATCTCCCCTTCCCCGCCACTGCGGGCTTTAGCAGCCGCATTGGTGCATGCATCCAAACGCCGCGCGCAAGGGGATTCCTCCATCTGGTCATCGCCGTCATGCTGGCGAGCGCCGGCTGTACCGGCACGGCGCACGCCACAACACAGCAAACAACAAGCAGTATCACCTACAATACGCCTATTCTGTCCATTTGGCGCGATCCAAATGCCTTTTTTGCCATTCAGCCCCCCTACGGCGAATTCCATTATATCGGCGAAGCCACGGTTCGTTCCGATGATGGCCGGCAAATCTTGCGGCTAAACGATCCTGGCGCCGCGCTCCTCAAGGCTGTCTTCCACGCCGCCGATGGCAACCCCGTTCGGATTCGCGTCAGCACCGTGGCCAAAGGCGTGCTCGTGGGCATCGACGACGTCTCCGCCACCCTGGAACCACTTTCGCCGGTCACACCAGCAAAATCCATCCCGTGAACACATCCTCCACACGCCCCCGAAATGCCTTTGCCGACTGGCCGTTATGGCTCGTACTGCTGCTTGCCGCGGCAATCCGCCTGTCGTTTCTCGACGCCATGGAACTGTGGTGGGACGAATTCGTGACGCTCGGCCGGTCGCTGCCCGCCATCCCCGCCCTGCTGTCGGGGCTTATGTACCAAAGCCCCTCGGCGGTCAGCACGGATTGCAGCCCGCCGCTGCACCACCTGCTCGTGCACGCGGCGCTCCAGTTCGGCCGGGAGGGGGCGATCATCCGGCTGCCGAGCGTTGTTTTCGGCTGCCTGTCCATCGCCAGCCTGATGGGACTGTGCAAGCTCTTGTACGGCCGACGCTGCGCCTTTGCCGGCGGTCTTTTTTGCGCGCTTGCCCTCTTTCACGTCTATTACTCACGGGACATTCGCTGGTACGGCGTCTATTACGGTTGCTCGCTGACCGCGCTTTACGCCCTGTACCGTGCGGTCACCGAGGACAAGACCTGGCAGTGGTGGCTCTTCTCCCTGGCCGCCGCCGCCAGTCTCTACGCTTCCTATGTCGCCGCCCCGGTGCTGGCCGGCGAAGGACTTTTCGTCGCCGGCATGGTGGCCGGGCGCTTCGCCCGGGGGGAACGTCGCGAGGCCAAACGGCTGCTGCTGCGGGCCCTCGCCGCCTTCGGCCTGACCGTCGTGCTGTACGCGCCCTGGCTGCCGGCCCAGTATTACGCCTACCTTTCCTTTCACGGCAACGGCCGGACCAATACCTTCGTGCTGACGGAATTCATGCGCAATGTGCGCTTTTTCCTGGAATACTTCTATCAGGGGCACTTCAACAATCTGTGGTTCGCCCTGCCCCTGGCCGCCCTCGGCTATCTTTTCGCCCTGCGCCGGGAAGGCAAAACCGGCGCCTGGATGATCCTGGCCTGGGGCGTGCCGCCCATTGCCGCCGCCTATGTGGTCAAAACGGATTTCTCCGTCTCGCCCAAATACGTCATGAGCGGATTTTATCTGCTCGCCTTCGGTCTGGCCTTCGGGGCCGAAGCGATCGCCCGGCTGCTGGAAAAGGCCCTGGCCTTCGCAAAGCCGCGCCTTCGGGCCACGGCAGGCTGGGGCGCCGTCCTGGCCCTCATTTTGACGGCCGCCGCCGCCAATTTCCATTATGCCACGTTTTACCAGGGGAAAATGGCGACGGACAAAGGTCCGCTCCGACAGGTCGCCTTGGCCCGCAACGACATCAATGCCGTGCTCTATGATAACGAACACAATTTCACCTTTGTCGGAAACTGGTACCTGGGCGATATCTTTCCCCAGGCCAGCGGGCGCTTCGGCCGCACCTACAAGCGCTATTATCTGCTGAGCGTCGGCCACCTCTCCCCGGCCTGGGCCCGGCCGCTTTTCAAGACCCAATCCTTCGACGTCCTGGTCGGCGGGCTGGTCAACCGCGCCCCGATCCCGGTCATCCCCGACACGGCCGGACAATTCCGCTATGCCGACGATTTTCGCGATTTCACGCTCTTTCACGACGCCTTCGCCACGGACAACGTCACGGCCGATCTCGGCGGCGGCGGACTGGTGCCGGCGGACATGACCCGGCCGGGGACCATCCTGTACGCCTTTTCCCTGGCCGATGCCCCCAGGGCCACGGCAGCGCGAGTCAACCTCACGGCGTATTGCCTCAAGCGCAACGCGTTTTTCCCCGACGCCTCGGCCACGGTTCTGGCCGGAAGCGATCCCGACCAACTGAAGCCTATCGGCCGGCTGGACGCCCTGTCCCCGCCCGGGCCGCCGGAAAAAAGCGCCGACTGGCGCGGCACCTACACCCATACGGCATCCTACGAGATTCCGGCGCGGGACCTTGGCGGCCCAATCGTCTACGTGGCCGTGACCGTTTCCGACGGCACCCGGGAGGGGATGGTCAAGACCACCGATGTGGCCATCGAAATCGACTGCGCAGGACCGCCGCCCGATCCGACGACGGCCCTGCGCCGACAGTGGCGCACGATCCTGTCCAACCTCGCCCCGGACCAGCGACCGGCTGGCGACGCGGCCGTGAGCCCCGGACGGCTCGTCGCCTTTTCCCGCAATCCGGACGTGTTCCCCCCGGATGCCGCTTCGGGCCTGAGAGTACCTGACGCCCGCCAGGCCTTTCTGGCCGCCCATCCCGGACTTTCACCGGTCCACGTCATCCGCGATGCCGCCGGCGCGCCTGTCTTGGAGCTTTACGACCCCTGGCTTGCCGATCCGTACCTGCATCTGGCCGGCGACGCCCGCATGGCCGTTTCGCTGCAGGAACCTCCTCTGGGCTACAAGGCCCCGGGCGACATGCAGCCGACTCTGGCCACGCTTGACGGCACCCCCCTGCCCCTGTCCTGCGGCCTGCCGTCACAGGCCACGGCCGTTTACGCACGGCAGGGACGAAGCTCCATCATCGCCAGGGAATTGTTCGATTTCGGCCAGTTCGCCCCCGGCGACTTTTACGCCATGCGCGACGTGCGGATTTTGCCCGACGCGCCGGCACTGACCTGCATGGGCAAAAAAGACTGTCAGGCCACCTACCGCTTCACCGCCCCCTACCCCATGAAGCGGCTGGTGGTGACGAGTTTCCCTTCCGTGTTCGGCGACGCCGGACGGCGAAACCGCTGCCGCCTCTCCGTATCGGCAAACGGCGGCCCCTTCGAAACGGTCTTCACCCTGCGCAGCCACGGCAGCGGCACATGGGAAAACGCGGGGAACCATCCCTTTGTGGATGCCGTGCCCCTGCCGCCCGGGACCACCGATGTCCGCGTCAGGCTGGGCATGGTCACCGACGGCAGCCAGTGGCAATCCAGCCCGCAGCTACCCATGACCTTCGAGATGTCCCTGGACACCGCCGGCATGCCGCCCCTGCCCCCGGCAACCGGCGAACTCGTCAACGCCACGCCCGGCAACCGGCCGGCGGCACTGTTTTTTTGCGACGCGCCGCCCGAGACCTTCGACCGCCTGCGGCCCGGGCTGACCGTCACGCCCTGGATGCGGCCCTTTTTCAGATGAGCCGACACCCCTTGCCTCACGCATTTCCACGCGTTATAAGCCCATAAAGGACCGTTCGTCTTTCCCAAGGAGGAAACCACATGAGCTCTCCGTATCGCTCGATGCCGACGACCCAGTCGCGCGTTGAGGTTTTGAATGCCTTCATGCGTGGCGTATACGGCTGGATGTGCATGGGCCTGCTCGTCACGGCCGCCGCGTCCGCCTTCGTTGTGTCGAGCCCGGCCATCATGCAGGCCGTCTTCACCAATCAGTTGATCTACATCGGCCTGATCATCGTCGAACTCGGCATGGTCGTGGGCCTGGCCGCCGCCATCAACCGCCTGTCCGCCACCGCCGCCACGAGCATGTTCCTGCTCTACAGCGCGCTCAACGGCGTCACGCTCTCGGTGATCTTCGTCATCTACGCCAAGGCCGTCATCATCAACGCCTTCCTGGTCTCGGCCGGCATGTTCGGGGCCATGAGCCTTTACGGCCTGCTCACCAAGCGCGACCTGACCTCCCTTGGCAGCTTCATGTTCATGGGCCTTATCGGCATCATCATCGCCTCCATCGTCAACATCTTCACCAAGAGCGCCATGATGGACTTCATCATCTCGTGCGTGGGCGTGCTGGTGTTCATCGGCCTTACCGCCTACGACACCCAGAAGCTCAAGGTGATGGGCGACATGGCCCCGGCCGATGACGCCACGGCCGTACGCCGGGGGACAATCCTCGGCGCGCTGACCCTCTACCTCGACTTCATCAACCTCTTCCTCATGATGCTGCGCCTTTTCAGCGGCTCCAACCGCAACTAACAGGGACAGCTTCCCGAGAGACGGCCGCCCCGGCCGCCGGCGCTTTTGCCGCGTCGACGGCCGGGGCGGACACGCTTTTTCTGTTTCCCCCCCCAGGCCCGCTATGATCCTTTTCCCCATGCCCACACTCCACCCCGGTCGCCTAAGCCACGCCCCAAGAAGGGCCCGCCGTGCGCAACGTCCGTAAACGGCAGCCAGGGCATACCCGGCCCAATGCCATGCTTTCCCGGCTGCCCGGGAAAACCGATCTGGCCGTCGCGGCCCTGTCCGCCCTGCTTGTGCCGCCCTCGAGGCTTTGGGCCCTTGGCCGACGCCTCAAGGCGAAGCTTCACGCCATGGGCCTGTGCCCGACCTGCCGGCCCAAAGCGCTCGCGGTTGGCGTCGGCGGCATGGCGGCCGAAAGCCGGGGGCGGGTGCTTCTGACCTCGTGGCTCCTCGGCTGGGCCAGGGCCAGGAATGTGGCCGTGGCCGTGGCCGCTTCCCCGGGCGACGGCCGGCCGCCGGTCGTGCCCTACCAGCTCACTCCCGGCGACGACTGCGACGTCACCGGCATCGAGGCGGCGCTTATCGTCGGCTACGCGCCGGATACGCGCCTGATCCTCGATACCGATCCCATCCGGGCGGCCAGAACCGCCGAGCGCACCTTCGCCCCGAAAATGCTGGTGCTCCAGGACGCCCTGGCCGATCCGCGCCTGAAAAAGGACATCGAGCTGGCCATCCTGACCGCCGACGACCTGGGGGCGGGCTGGGACCGGGTGTTTCCGGCCGGCCACTGGCGGCGCGACGCCTCGACCCTGGCCCAGGCCGACGCCTTTTGCGTCTTTGCCGGTCCCCTGGCCCAGCATGCCGCCCTGGAAGCGGCGAAAAAACGGCTGGCCCCGTTTGACAAACCCGTCTTCGGCCTGTCCTTCGACATCTGGCGCTGGCATGGTCCGGAAAAGGCCGTGGCCGGGGAGGAACTCGCCGGCGCGCCCTATGTCGCGGTGCTGGCCGAATCCGACCGCGAATTGCTGCCGGAGATGCTGCGACGCCAGATCGGCGTCGCGCCCCGCATCATCTTCTTCGTCCACGACCGGCATCGCTTCAGCCACCAGGATTTCGAAAACTTGCGCGCCGACGCCGCCCGGTTCAAGGCCAGAAACATCCTGACCGCGCCACGGCTGGCCCTGAAGCTGGCCCAGCATGGCGGCGTCCTGGACGGATACGCCATGTGGACCTATGATCCGGAGGTCGTCTTCGGGCCGTCCCTGACCGACGGCACCCCGTTTCTCACCTGGTGGGAGAAGGCGTTCGAGCAGGCCGCCCGCAAGCGGAACACGCCGTAAGGTCCGTTCACGAACAACACAGGATGGGAAAAACTTGTCTGACGAAAGCTTCTTCCCGGTCCCCTTCCCCGTCATTTTCTTCCTGAAAAAGGGAGGGAGATCCCTGTGCCCCCAATAAAAAGTTTAGGAAAGGGAGAGCGCGAGAGGGGAGAACCCTTTTCAAAGGGTTTCCCCTCTCGCATCGCCGTCCTTCCCCTTCTCTTCTTCCTATCCCTTCTCCTGACCGTGGCCTGCGGCCGGGAAAAAGGGCCCGAGGTACGCCTGGGCTTTATCGCCACCTTCAGCGGCGACGATTTCCGCACCGGCCGCGACACCCTGGAGGCGGCCCGCTTCGCGGTGGAACAGGCCAACAGGAACGGATTCCCGACCATCGACGGCAAGCCCTGCCACGTCAGCCTGTTCGTGGCCGACGACAAGGCCACGCCCGAGCAGGCGGCTACGGCCGTGCGCGATCTGGTCGAAAAAAAGCACGTCATGGCCATCATCGGCCCCTACTCCAGCGAAACGGCCAATGCCGCCGCCCTGGCCGCCGACGCGGCCGGCGTGCCCCTGATCGCACCCTCGGCCACAGCCGCCGTGGTCACGGCCGGCCGGCCCCACATCTTCCGCATCGCCTTCACCGACGCCTTCCAGGGTCAGGTCCTCGGCCGACTGGCCCGCAACAGCCTTGGCCTCGCCAGCGTCTCGGTCATCGCCAACCGCGACAACCTGTCGAGCATGTCCCTGACCGGCGCGTTCCTGAAAGCCTTTGCCGCCTGCGGCGGCACGGCGCGCGTCTTCTACTACGAGGACCGCACCCGGGACTTCGGCGGCATCGTGAAACAGGCCCTGGCCGACGCGCCCCAAGGCGTTTTCCTGCCCAATTCCAGCAAGGAAGCGGTGCTGACCGCCTTGGCACTGCGCCGGGCCGGCTTTCGCGGCACCCTGTTTGGCGGTGACGCCTGGAACGGGCCGGAAGTCTCGAGCCTCGCCGCCTTTGACGGCTCCTTTTTCGTGGACCACTGGCGCGAAGACTGCCCGCGCCCGGCCTCCAAAACCTACGCCGAGGCCTTTCGCCGCGAACGCCGCCACCCGCCCACGGAGATGGGAGCCCTGACCCAGGACGCCGTGGATGTCGTGCTGGCCGCCGTGGGAAAGGCCCGCTCCGTCGCCCCCGAAGCCGCGACCAAGGCCCTCATGGCCCTGCCGCCCCATAAGGGCGTCACCGGCACCTTCGACTTCGTGGACGACGGCAATCCGTCCAAATCCCTGCTCATCACCAAAGTCATCGGCAACGGCCAGACCAAAACCCAGGATCTCCCGCCACCCGGGCCATGCCCCAGGCAGTAAGACAGGAAAGGAAAGATGCCTCCGGCGGCCAGGGGGAAACTTTTTGAAAAAAGTTTCCCCCTGGACCCCCTTCAAAAACTTTCAAGGGTGATGGGGGGGAGATGAAGCACATTCCTTGTGGATGTGCGGAGGCGTTCACCACTCGGCCATCCGCGCTGCCTTACCAGGAAGCATTCCCTTGCATTGGATGGAGAGCCCCCTCCATGAGCGACTGCGCCTCTCGCATCGTTTCCGGGCATGGGATGTACCTCCGGGCCGGCATGAGACGTACCTCCAGGGCCGGCGGGGGGCGGGGCGGACGCGAAGGCGTATTCTTCAAATATGCGCCGCGCGCGGTTGCCCCGCCCCCCGCCGGCCGACCAGCCACAGAAACCAGCCCCCAAGACCGGCCACGACAACAAGCCTTACGGCCGGCGATGCCTTACGCGGCCGCGTTGTCCGAACCAAGCTCAAGATCAATCAATCCCGCTTCGCCCATGGCCCGCAGGAGGGCCATGCCCCCGCATTGGCGGCTGACGGCCGTTTGCGACCAGACATGGTCGGCCACGTATTTCCCGGAGGTGTAGGCTGTGGTGAAGCTCCACAGGTAGGGGCTCGGCACGCTCGGCCGGCGCAGCCGGTAGCCGAAGCCGTTGTAGCGCTCCAGCACATAGGCCGTGCCCGGCACGGACCAGTCGCCCCAGTCGTCGAGGCGGTGCAGGCAAAGCGCGTCGATGGCGCTTTCCTCCCAGGTGAAAGGCGGCTCCCCGGCCGCCGGGCGGCCGCGCGGCACGCGCACCGTGCGCGCGGTCAGCGCATCGCCGTTGTGCAGGTGGCGGTTGAAATCCTGGCCGGATTCCAGGCTGTGCAGGATGCCGACCACGTGGGCGGGAACGCCGGTCGCCGCCGACACGGCCCGGTAGCGGGCCATGGGGGCCTCGGCCCGGATGCGCGACGCCAGCCGGGAAACCAGGGCGGCCCGTTCGGGGCGGATGGCGGCCTTTGTGAAGATTGTCCGATATTCCCGGGACAATTGGTCGGTGAAAGCCAAACGCGACATGGAAACCTCTCCGGTTGCGGGTTGCATACTGCCGCAACCTTATGAGTCCATGCGAAGAGCGCGGCGTCAAGAGGCGAGGAAAGGAAGCGCCGCGAAGCACGGCGCAACGGCGGGCATGGGGGGAAACAGGGAAGCGGGGGAGAGGGAGGCCCGGCGGGGCTACACCGCCCAGGCGGCGCTGACCCGACGGCCGGCGAAAAAACGCATGGCCATCTCATAGGCCACGTTGACGTCCTTCATGGCCTCCTCGTCGCCGCCGAGGTCGGGATGGTAGATGCGGGCCATGTGGCGGTAGGCCACTTTGATCTCGTCCACGGAGCAGGGATAATCCAGGCACAGGATGTCGTAGGCGCACTTGAGGTTCATGCCGCCCCGGCGGGCCAGCGCCCGGGCCCTGGACTGCCGGTCCTCGTCCAGGCGAAATCCCTGGTTCGACCGTCTGGAGGCGGAGGCGCGGCCGGCCTGTCCCCGGCCCGGACCGGACTGGGCGGAAGCGCCCGAGGTGCCGAAGCGGGTCTCGCGCCGTTCGCCGCCGTTGCCGCCCGCGGAGGCGGTCCGGTGCGCGTTTTCGGCCTGGGGACGCTCCCGGAAGGACTCCCCGGCCGCGCCTTGGGACCGCGAGGAGGCGGAACCGTTGCGCGACGACCAGCGGCTCTCGCCGGCCCGATCCTTGGCCTCCGAGGCGGCGGAAGCGCGAAAGCGGGAGTGGGAGGCTCCGGCCTCGCTTCCGGCACTGGCGCGAAAGGTTCTTCCCTGGCCGGCCTCGGCCCTCGTCTCACTGGCGCCGGGGCGGGACCAGGAGCGAAAACGTTCGGAACCGGCCGACGTGGCCCCGGCGTGGGATTTTCCCGAGGCCCCCGGGGAACCGGCCGGGCCGGACTGGCCGGAACCGGTCGCCGCGCCGGAAGCGGCGGTACGGCCGCCCCCGCCCGGAGCCTTGTGTCCACCGCCGGCTGCCGCGCCCTGGCCGCGAAACGTCTGCTGCTGGGCCCTGGCCCGGGACTCGTGATGCCCATCGCCGCCGGTCGCGCCGGCATGGGGCCGGCCGCCGTTGCGGGCCATTTTCAGATTGCGCAGGACTTCCTGCAGATGGACGAGGATTTCCTGGAGGATGGTGCGCGTGCGGTTGAGCTGCAGTTCCAGGGCCTGCCAGTCCGTGCCGCCCGGCGTGGCCCCGGCCCTGGAACTTGTCTGACCTTGCATCTGTCTGTACATGATTGCCGCCCGCACCCCTTCGCAAATACCGCCAACGCGCTCCGAACATTCGCATCAGGAACACGCAACGGCTTGGTATATCAGATTATCCTGAATGAAAACGACAAGGTTCCCTAGTATTCCTACGCAATAGCCGCTGCCAGCGCAAGGCGTATTTCCCGGGCCCTTCGGTCACCCCGCCCGCTAGTGACAGGCGGCTTGGTTTTGATGTAAGGCTTTACGCGATACGACATAAGCCGCCTCGCCGGCCGTCAGGCCCCGCGAGCAATTCGAGGAAGCCCATGAAACCGACCGATGCCGAAGTCGCCAAGCCGTTCGTCGACGCCACCAAGCACGTCCTGACCATGATGGCCCAGCTCGACCCCAAAGCCGGCAAGCCCTATGTCAAAAAAGCCGATGCCGCGGCCGGCGACGTCTCCGCCGTGGTCGGTCTGACAGGCGATCGCAACGGCAGTATTTCCATCAGCTTCTCCAAAAAATGCGCCATTGCCATAGTCAAGAACATGCTCGGCGACGACATCGCCGACATCATCCAGGATGCCAAGGACGCCGTGGGCGAGATCACCAACATGATCTCGGGCCAGGCCAGGGCGGGCCTCAGCCAGCTCGGCCTCAACCTGTCCTCGTCCACGCCGACCGTCATTTTCGGCGACAACCACACCATCAGCCACATCACCTCCGGACCGGTGGTGGCCATTCCGTTCACAACGGAACACGGGGATTTCACCCTGGAGTTCTGTTTCGAGTGACCCTGCCCGGCTGCCGCGCCCATCCGGCCACCCGGTCGGCAAGGCGACGGCCGAAGGTCGACGCCATGGTCGTCCCCGCATACGTACCGCCCAGGCCACGGGCCGCGCGTCCCGTCTTCCCCACCATCATGCGTGCAAGCAAAATCCGGCCCCTTTTAGGCGTACTCCTGCTGCTCTCCTGGCTGCCGTTTATGGCCGCGACAAGCCGGGCCGCTCTGCCCGATGCGGCCAAACCCGCCGACGACCTGCTTCCGGCCAGCCTTGAAACCGCGCTGTACCGCCTGCCCAAGGACGATCCCTCCGGCAAGGTGCTGGCCGTGTTGACCCTCGTCTCCGCCCCGGGCTGGCATGCCTATGCCGTGGGCCCGGCGGCCTCCGGGCAGTCGGCCCAGGCCTCGCTTCGGGCCGGGGATGCCGCGGCCGTGGCGCTTTTCCCGCCGGGGACGCCGCAGCCCGACGCCCTGGAACCGGATAAAAACGTGCTCGTCTACGAGGGCAGGACGTCCATCTTCGTGCCGATTTCCGAGACCATGTTCAATGCCCCGGCCCTGACCGGCACCATGCGGGTCTTTTCCTGCTCGGCCACAAGCTGCTGGCCGTCCACGCTGCCGGTTTCCATTCCGCTTTCCGGGCGCGACGTGGCGGCCTTGCCTCCGGCCGAATCCGCGCCCTGGTGGCCGCTTTTCTCGGCCCTGCGCAGCGCGGCCCTGGCCATGCCCTCGGCCGCTTGTCCCGAACCGGCCCATCCGGGCATCCCCAGGCACGACGCCCGCCAGGACACCAACGGGAATGTCGGCGCATCGCCGAACGTCACGGATCTGACGCCGCGTTTTTTCACCCCGGCCCTGGAAGTGACGGGATTGCTCAAGGCCGCCATGCTCGCCTTTCTGGCCGGGCTCATCCTCAACTTCATGCCCTGCGTGCTGCCCGTGGTCAGCCTCAAGCTGTCGGGGCTGCTGGCCATCAGCGGCGAAGAGGGCAAGGCCGAACGCCGGCGCATCCTGCGCGAGCACAATTTCTATTTCGCCCTCGGCATCGTGCTCTATTTCCTGCTCCTGAGCCTGGTGCTCGGCGCGTTCGGCCTGGCCTGGGGCGAGATGTTCCAGTCCCCGGCCCTGGCCGTGGTGGTGGCGGCGGTGCTTTTCGCCCTGTCCCTGAGCCTATTCGGGGTGTTCCACCTGCCGGTGGTGGACCTTAAAATTTCCTCGGGCGGACGGGGGCATACCCGACGCGGCGCGTTTCTCACCGGCATGCTGACAACGCTTCTGGCCACGCCGTGCAGCGGCCCCTTCCTGGGGGGCGTTTTGGCCTGGACCCTGCTCCAGCCGCTGCCCGTGGTCATGACCGTCTTCGCCGCCATCGGCCTCGGCATGGCCTCGCCGTACGGCGTGCTGGCGATCTGGCCCCGGCTGGTGCGCTTTCTGCCCCGGCCCGGGGCGTGGATGCAGGGGTTGGAAAAGGGCATGGCCTTTCTTCTGGCCGCGACCTGCCTGTATTTCCTGGCCCTGCTCCCGTCGCACCGCATCCTGCCGGCCCTGCTCGCGCTTTGGGCCACGGGCCTTGGCGCGTTCATCTTCGGCAAAAGCGGCCATCTGGCCCGGGGACGCCTGCAACACCTGGGCATGATCGCCGCCGCCCTGGTCATTGCCGGCGGCGGGCTCACCTTCGCCCTGACCTACACCCCGGCCTCGCAAGCCCAGTGGGTGGAGTACACGCCCGAGGCCTTTGCCGAACGTCTGGGCAAGGACAACCTGATACTGGATTTCACCGCCGACTGGTGCCCGACCTGCAAGCTTCTGGAACGCACGGTGCTGACGCCGGACCGGCTCACCTCGTGGTCGACCCAGAGCAAGGCGGTCTTCATGAAGGTGGATCTCACGCGCCAGACGCCGCCGGCCATGGCCCTGCTGCGGGCCCTCGGCAGCCAGTCCATTCCCGTGGCCGCCTTCTTCCCGGCCGGCAACGACGCCAAATCGCCGCTGGTGCTGCGCGACCTCTACACGGTCCGGCAGTTCGAGCAGGCCCTGGAGGAGGCCTTCGGCAACCTGACGGGGAAGCGCCTCGAGGCGAAAAATCCCTGAGCCGACGCGCCCCGGCGCATTTCGTCTTGCCCCCAATCTCCTGGAACGGGGCGCAACACCCCGGAAAAGCAACTCATCTCTTTACGCCCTCGGCGTGGATCTCCTGGCGGCCTCGCCTGTGGCGGCCTGTACCTGGGGCATGTTGCGCAAACCGACGGGGGATTGTGGGCAACCTGGAACGGGTTGGCCAAAGTTTCATAGGGACAACCATGACCGAATGCACTTTTGACAAGGATGCCTATGAAAACGCGGCATTCGACAATGCCGCTCTGACCAATAGATGCCTAGAGGACATATATTTTTATGGCTGCTCTTTTTCGAAGTCCTTGTTGCAATCCGCTCTTTTGCAAAATTGCGTTTTTGAGAAATGCAGCTTCGAAAGATGCAACCTGTCCCTGGCCAACATCGCCGACTCCAAATTTATCGACACGACTTTTAACGACTCGAAGTTGTTGGGTATCAATTGGAGCAACCGAAGCGGCATCTTCAGCGTCAGCTTTGCAGCCTGCATGCTTGACAACAACGTCTTTGTCGACATGAACTTAAACAGATACAAGTTCGACACATGTACTCTTGTGGATGCATCTTTTATAAATACGAAACTGAAATACGCTATTTTTGAAAATTGCGATCTTGACAAATGCCAATTCAATAATGCCGATCTAAGCTTTGCGGATTTTTCAACATCGAAAAATTATTACATCAATGCCACGGGCAACAAGCTGCACAAAACCGTTTTTGCACTTCCGGAAGCGGCTTCCCTTCTTGCCAATTTTGACATCACCTTAAAATAACAAGTTCTTTTCCCAAAAAGCCATCCGAAAGACTGCCGTTCGCGAGAGGGGGACCTGGCTTCCCCCGGCATCACTCGCCGTCTCCCCCGGAACCCGTTACAGGCGCTTCTTGAAGCCGGCGGATTTGAAATACCCCTGGGCCGTGTAAAACGCCTGGGCATCCTCCCGGCCGGGGCCGGACACGAGCATGAGGGAGAAGCAATCCCGCGCCCTGGCCCGGCGCTCGATTTCCGCAAGCAAACGCCGTCCCACGCCCCGACGCCTGTGCCGCGCGGCCACGATCACGTTTTCCACCACCATGAACGGCCGGCACGGACCGACCACGTCCAGGCAGACCACGCCCATGAGCGCGCCCACGAGTACGCCCTCTCCGGAGACGGCCCCGAGCAGATGGTAATCGGGGCTCGCCTCCATGCGGGAGAAGACGGCGGCCATATGCGCCGTATCCTGGGGCAGCCACGACAGGGTTTCATAGAGCCCGGCCAACGCCGGCAGTTGCTCGACCGTGATGTCCGCCACGCGCATGACAGACCTCCACAGGGTTTGCCCAAGGAGACCACAGCGCGGGCCGAAAAAAAAGGGGAACGCCCGAAGCGTTCCCCAAAATCGTCCAGTCCGTAACCGAAATGTCTACGGCTGCGCCTGAGAGGCAGGAAGCGCCGCGGGGGTGGCGGCCAGGACCTTGCCGTCCCGGGAGGATTTCTGGGCGGTCACGATCTTGAAGCCCTTGTCCAGGAGCTTGGACGTCTCGCGCAGGCGCACGCCGGCGGTGCGCGAACCGAGAACCACCGCGATCAGCCGCGTGTCGCCGCGCTTGGCCGTGGCGACGATGTTGTAGCCCGAAGCGCACACGAACCCGGTCTTGAGGCCGTCCGCGCCCTCGTAGCGGCCGAGCAGCGCATTGGCGTTGTGGCGCTGGCGGTTGTTGTGGGTGAAAAACTGCATGGAATGGATGGTGAGCGCCTTGGGAAACTGCTCCAGGTAAGCGCTGGCCAGGCGCAGCATGTCCCGGGCCGTGGTGACCTGCCCGTCGGCCGGCAGGCCATTGGGGTTCATGAACCGGGAGCGGGTCATGCCCAGGCGCTGGGCCGTGTCGTTCATGAGATTGACGAAGGCGTCGGCATTGCCGTTTTCCAGGTGCTCGGCCATGGCCATGCAGGCGTCGTTGGCCGAGGCCACGGCGATGCCCGTTATCAGCTCCGTGACCTTGACGGATTCGCCGGCGCGCAGGTGCATGTTGGAGCCGCCCTGGGAAGCGGCCCGCTGCGACACCTCGACCACGTCCCAGGGACGCAGCTTGCCCTGCCGGATGGCGTCGAAGATGATGTAGAGGGTGAGGATCTTGGTCAGGGACGCCGGGGGGATCTGGACGTCGGGATTCTGCTCGTAGAGCAGTCCGCCGGTGTTCATGTTCCACAGCATGGCCGATTTGACGGTCAGCCGCGGCACGGTGCACACGCCGATGTCGCCTTCCTCGTTCTCGGCCTCGTGCACGGCGGGAGCGACGGCCTTTTTTGCCCGGCGGGATTTTTTCGATCTTTTTTTCGTGGATGCCTTGGCCGACTTCGCCGGTTTGCCGTCCTTATGCGCGGCATGGGAAGCCTGCTTGGCCAGAGCCTGGCCATCGCCGCAAAGCGGCGCGACCACCAGGGACAGGACGGCCGCGAGGATCACCAGGAAGGTGCGAAACGAATGCTGCATGCGACGCAAGTCCTCTTAATACGCCCTGGCGCGGCCGACGCGCCCCGGGCGCAGGGCAACACGGCAATCGCGGCAGGCATAGCGTTTGCGCCTTCTACCCGCGCCGGTTTCGAATGTCAAAAGTCCGCGGCGCGGCCGTTGCGCCCGGGGCGCGCTTGCCGTAGTATCAATGGATGGCGGGGGCGAGGTCCTGACCGCGATCCGCAACCACCTGGAGCCCCGACATGGTTCGTCCGACGATTCTCCTGATTCTTTCGACCCTTTGCCTCCTGTGCGCCTGCGCGGGAACGCAAAAGGCCTCCACCCTGGAAGTGCGTACCACGGGAGATGCCCGCATCTATGGCGTCTACACGAGCGGCTCGTACGGCGGAGCCCGGCGCTAAACACAGACACATGACCGATCATTCCGACTTTCCCGATATCCAGGAACGCCTGCAAAAGCTCGAAGAAGCCTTTGCCGACCACAATTCCTACCAGTTTCGGAAAACCCTGGCCGAGCTGCGCCGGGCAACCAAGATGCGGGCCAACGCAGTGGCCCTGTCCCGGGCCGAACTGCTGGAGGCCCACAAGGAAAACGAACGCAACCGCAAGCAGTGCGTGGACCTGCAAAACAAGCTCAAGACCGTGGTCGACCGCTTCGAGGGCAGCTTTACCGCCTTCGAGAAGTTCCGCAAGGCCATCCGCGTGGTGGAGCTCATGCGCAGCCACGAGGACCTGCCCGCCATCCTGGACCGCATCCAGGACCTCTTCGGCCTGCGGGCGGTCAGCCTCATCCTCGATACGGCCGAATTCGCCCCCTACGACCCGCCCGGTGCCCGGCTGGCCGAACTGGACGCCATGCGCGAGGCCCTCGCCGGGCTCATGCCCGGGGTCGCCACGCCCGGCCCCTGCATGTGCTCCATACGCGCCGTGCCGGACCCGGAATTCTTCTTCGGCCGGGGATTTTGCGCCGAACGCAAGGTGCTCCTGCTCGGGTCCTGCTTCATCTCGCCCCTGCGCGACAAGTTCGGCCCCCAGCGCCTCATCGGCATCCTGAGCTTCTTCGATTCCAACCCCGACCGCTACACCAGCGAAAAAGGCTCGGAATTCGCCTCCCATTTCGCCGACATCCTCGGCTACACCATCGTCGACATCACGGACCGCAAGAAAGCCGAACGGCTGCGCGAGGACGTGGAGCGCATGACCCGCCACGACCTCAAATCGCCGCTGACCGCCGTGCTCACCCTGCCCCAACTCCTGCGCCGCGACGGCAACCTGACCGAGCGGCAGACCGACATGCTAAGCCTCATGCAGCACGCCGGCTACCGCATGCTCAACATGATCAACCAGTCCCTGGACCTCTACCGCATGGAAAGCGGCGCCTACGAACTGACGCCGCAAAAGGTGGACCTGCTCCCCATCCTCGACAACATCATCGGGGAACTCCACAGCGTCATCGAGGAGCACGGCCTGACCCTGGACATCCTGGTGCGCGGCGCGGCGCGTGCCGCCGGCGACACCTTCGTGGTGCGCGGCGAGGAAATGCTCCTGTACACCATGCTCTCGAACCTGGTGAAAAACGCCCTGGAAGCCTCCCCGCCGGAAGAACGCGTGACCGTGGAACTGACCGAGGGCAAGACGCTTGCCGTGGCCATCAAAAACGCCGGCGTGGTGCCGCCGCAGATCCGCTCCACCTTTTTCGAGAAATACGCCACCGCCGGAAAAAAGGACGGCACCGGCCTCGGCACCTACGGCGCGAAGCTCATCGCCGAAACCCACGGCGGTAAAATCGCCATGCACACCTCCGAGGCCGCCGGCACCGCCGTCACCGTCTTCTTCCCCAAGCCCCGCATCGCCAAGGCTCCGGCCGCGCCCGCCCCCCCCACCGCCGTCAACGCCGGCGATTAGGGGAATATTTTGGAAGAAGGAACCGGGGGGAAACTTTTCTGAAGAAAAGTTTCCCCCCGGCCCCCCTTTCAAAAGACTTTACCGGAAAACCAGGAAGCCATGGCAACGGCACCATTAGAAGATTTAGGAAAGGGAGAGCGCGAGAGGGGAGAACCCTTTGCAAAGGGTTTCCCCTCTCGCACTGTCTTCACTTCTTCCCTTCCTGAAGAACGTCAGGAACTGACGAGGCGGCTGGATCGCCTTTCGGGCGCGGCGGCCGGCAAGGTACGCGCTTTTGCCGCCGCCAGGACGGCGAAGGTGGAGATCGAACGGTTTCTGGATATGACCCCCCAGGTGACGGGGAAGCTCGAGGAGCTGACGCGCGCGCTTTTCGGGGAGCTTTTGGACGAGATCGAGGCCGACCTGACCCATGCCGTGCGCGAGATCCTGGGCCAGGACCGCACGGTGGTCTCGCGCCGGGACGTGAAAAACAGCCGGCTTTTCATCGAATTCGAGATGGAGCAGGACGGCAAGTCCGAGGACATCCTGCGCGGCCAGGGCGGCTCGGTGTGCAACATCCTGTCCGTGGGCCTGCGCCTTATCGCCCTGTCCCAGCTGGACCCGGCCAAACACCGGCCCTTTCTCGTGCTCGACGAACAGGACTGCTGGCTGCGGCCGGACCTTGTGCCGGGCTTCGTGCGGCTGATCGCGGCCATCGCCCGAAAGCTCGGCATCCAGGTGCTCTACATCAGCCACCATCCGGTGGATCTCTTCGCGGACCAGGCCGACCGGGTCTTCATCCTGCGCCCGGGCCGCGAAAACGGCCCGCGCCTGGACATCCTCTGCGACCGCGCCGCTTCAGGCGTGTCCCTGCCTCCCGTCACGGCTGATGCGTCGGCGGAAACTTCCGACGAATAGCCCTCTTTTTCCCCTGTCGCTTCAGGAAACCATCCCTTTGTCCTCCCCTGTCCCCTGGTGAAGGGGGGTCCGGGGGGCCCGTGGCCCCTCGGCGGGGTGCAGGGGCAGCGCCCCTGCCGGGACCGGGCAGAGCCCGGTGGTGGGGTTCCAGGGGAGGCGGAGCCTCCCCTGGTGCCTTTTACCCGCAGCTGCAACCGATGCAGGAGCAGCCGGGGCAGCCGCAGCCCACGGCGCTTTGGGGGTCTGTTTTGACGTGGTCGCTGTAGGCGGCGAAGGTTTCGACCGGGGCGGCCTTGGCCAGGGCGAAGAGCGAGCAAGCCAGGACCAGGGCAAGGGCCACGGTGAGGGCGCAGTGTCGCATGGGGGTATCCTTACAGGTTTTGCACCAGGAAATGCAGGATCATGCGCCGGCTGATCTCGCCGACGAGGACGCCGTTCGGATCGATGACGGGCAAGGCGGTGATGCCCTTTTCCACGATCAACTCATTGGCCATGACGAAAAGGTCGTCGGGGTGGGCAAAGGGGTAGTCCGAATCCATGAGGCTGCCCACGGTGGTGTCGGAGATGGCGGCCATGTTGTGGCGCAGGGCGTCGAGGAGTTCCTCGCGGCCGTTTAGAAGCCCGGCCTTGGCTTTCTGGTTCACGATCGGCGGCACGATGATGGAAAGGAAATTATGGATGGTGACCACGCCGAGCAGTCGCTCGCGCTCGTCCACCACGTAGGTGTTGCGAAAAATGTGCCCCATGCCGCCATACCAGATGAGCACATGCCCGACCGGCGCTTCCGGGCGGACCTTGATGAGCGTGGTGCGCATGATGTCGGCGATGATCATGTCCGCGTCGGGCTCCTTCTTGTGAAAAAAAGTACGTCAAGGATACCAAGGCATCCGTCCCGCGTAAAGCGAAGTTCGCATTGTTTTGGGCAAGATCGTCCAAGAAGGCGGGCCGAACCCGTGACAGGGTGCGGTCAAACGCAAAGGAGGTTTTGCCATGAACACGGATACCGTTTCCGCCCTGGCCGAGGGCCGGCAGATCGTCACCGTGGGTGGCGCGAAAGACGCCGCCGACCTGCCCTGGAATCCCCATCCCACCTTCGAGGGGGTGAGCCTCAAGCATCTGGTCACCGGGGCCGACACCGAAGGAGCGCTCAGTTGCCATCTGGTGCGCGTCGCGCCGGGCAAGACGCTCAAATCCCATATCCATGAGGGGCAGTGGGAGCTGCACGAGGTGGTGTCCGGGGAAGGCGTGGCCGGCATCGACGGCGCGGCGGCGCGGTACCGCCCGGGCGTCGTGGCGGTCATCCCCAAGGGGCTCGCCCATGAGGTGACGGCCGGGGAGGCAGGACTGTGCCTTTTTGCCAAGTTCTTCCCGGCTCTGCTATGACGGAGCCGGCCGGGAAACCTTTCCGGCCAAGGGAGTCAGCCATGCCGGACAGCGGACTTCGCGTGTCCCGACATCCGGCCGCGCCGGGCCTGGAAGCCGTCTGCGGCGTGGGTGTGGCGGCGGATATCGTGCGCCACGCCCACGCCCGTCTCGTTGTCGGGCTGTGCCTTGGCGGCGGGCGGCGCATCATGGCCGGCGGCGGGGTATTCGAGGCGGGGCCGGGCCAGGGGTTCGTCATCCCGCCCGGCGTGGCCCATGCCTGCGCCCCGGCCGGGGACGCGGGCCATTCGTATGTGGTGCTGGCCGCATCCGCTGCCTGCTTTCCGCCCGGACGGGGCGACGACGGGGCCGGGGAGGTCTGGCCCAGGGTATGGAGCGACCGGCAGGCGGCGCAGCTCCTTGTGACCACGGCCGAGGCCGTCTCGAAAGGGGATGCGCGGGCCCTGGCGTTTTTCGGCGCCCTGGCGACGCGCCTCGATTTGCGCCCCGCCCCCCTGCCGCCGCTCCATCCGGCCACGCGCCGGGCCAAGGCGGTCATCGACGCGGCTCCGGCCGAACCCGTCACCGTGGCCGATCTGGCCGGGCTCGCCGGGGTGAGCCCGTATCATCTGGAACGGCTTTTCCGGCGCGATCTCGGGGTGCCGCTTCTGGACTACGCCCTGTCGCGGCGGGTGGCCCTGGCCGCCTTGCGCATCGGGGACGGGGAGGCGCTCAGCGAAGCGGCCCTGGCCGCCGGATTTTGCGACCAGAGCCATCTTACCCGCCAGTTTCGCCGCCGCATGGGCGTGCCGCCCGGCAAATATCGCGTGATCCGCCGCTCGTAGGTGTTGCGACCTTCCTACACCGTGCCGAGCATGGCCACGGCCGGGCCGATGAGCGCGCAGGTGACGCCGGCCAGGATCATGACCAGACCGGCCACGGCTCCTTCCTCGTCGCCGAGCTCCCGGGCCCGGGCCACGCCCGCGCCGTGCGCCCCCATGCCGAGCATGGCCCCCCGGGCCAGGGCCGAGCGCAGGGGCAGTATCTTCAGGATCATGCCGCCAAACGACGCGCCCAAAACGCCCGTGACGATGACGCACACGGCGGCCAGATCCGGCGCGCCGCCGACTTCCTTGGCAAAGGCCATGGCAAAGGGCGTGGTGACCGAGCGCGGCAGCACCGAAAGCCTGACCCCCTCGGGCAGCCCGAGCAGGCCGGAAAGCAGCCAGGACCCGCCAAAGGCCAGCAGGCAGCCGAAAAACACCCCCATGGCCAGCGGCGGCCAGTGCCGGCGCAAGAGCGCCCGCTGCTCGTAAATCGGCAAGGCAAAGGCCACCGTGGTCGGCCCGAGCAGCATGAGCAGCCACTGCCCGCCGCGCATGTACTCGCGATAGCTCACGTGCAGCACCACGGTGAGCCCCAGGCACAACACGCAGGCCAGAAGCAGCGGCGACGTCCACCAGGCCTTCACGTAATGGTAGGCGATGCGCGACAGGACATAGGCGGCCAGGGTGGCCGTGAACCAGAAGAAGGCGGAATGTTCAGCGAACATGACGGGACCTCGTGCGAAAATGCAGTTCCACGATCAGCGCCGTGCCGACCATGACCGAGACGATGCCGACCACGATGACGGCCAGAAGCTTGAGCCCGGTCACCCCGACCAGCTCGGGATGGTCGCGCAGGGTGATGCAGGCCGGGACGAAAAAGAGCAGCATATGGTTGAGCAACCCGCCGGCTCCCCGTGAGAACCAGCGCACCGGCAGGATGTGCAGGGCCAGAAGCGCAATCATGGCGAGCATCCCCACCACGCCGGCCGGCACCGGCAGTCCGGCCATCCGCACCAACCGGTCGCACACCCACCAGAACCCGACCAGGGCCGTGGCCTGGACCACGGTCAGGGCGAAAAGCCCCACTTTGCCGGGCCAATTTTCAGGTTTTCGTTTCATGACGTTTCCTTGGGTCTGGAGATAGGCACGGCCGCGTCAGTTGTGAAATGAATTGTCAGAATAAAACCTATTCCGTATTGGAATGGGCATGGAACTGCGCAACCTGCGGGCCCTGGTGGAGATCGTGCGCCAGGGCGGCTTTACCCGGGCGGCGCGCGCCCTTTTTTCCACCCAGTCCACGGTGAGCAAAGCTGTCAAGCAGCTGGAGGAGGAATTGGGCGAAGCGCTGCTCGAACGGCTGGGGAACGGGGTGCGGCTGACCGGGGCCGGGGAGATCGTCTACGCCCGGGCGGTGGCCATGCTGGCCGAAAGCGAGCACATGGTGGCGGAGGTGGCCGACCTCAAGGGGCTCATTTCCGGCCGGCTGCGCCTGGGGCTGCCCATATTCGGCAGCGCGCGGCTTTTCGCGCCGCTTTTCGCGGAATACCGCAGCCGCCATCCCGGGGTGGAAATCGAACTGATGGAACAAGGCAGCGCCCGGCTGGAACAGGCGCTTTTGGCCGGCGAAGTGGAACTGGCCGTGTCGCTTTTGCCGGCGCCGGACGCCTTCGACTGGCAGCTCGTGCGCGACGATCCCATGATGGCGCTACTTTGGACCGACCATCCCCTGGCCGGGCGCAAGACGGTGCGCCTGGCCAGGTTCGCTTCCTCGCCCATGATTCTTTTCGAGCAGGGTTTCGCCTTAAACGCCCGCATCGAGGCGGCCTGCCGGGCCCGTGGCTTCGAGCCCATGACCGTGGCCCGTAGCGGCCAGGTGGATTTCATCATCGCGCTCGTGGCTTCGGGGCTCGGGGTGGCGCTTTTGCCGCGCATATTGACCGAGGGCCGGCCCCTTTCACCGCTTACGGCGGTGCTGGTCGACGAGACGGACCTGCGCTGGCAGGCGGCCCTCGTCTGGCGCAAGGGGGCGCGGCTTTCCCCGGCGGCCCGGGCCTGGCTGACGCTGACGCGGGAAAAGCTGCCGACCGGGGGCTTGCCCGGAACGAGCCTGGCCGGATAAGACGGAAAAAGCCGCCATTGCGGCCACAACCCACGACCGTGGGAGGATGGGCATGTTGGAGCGCTTCAAGAAACGGTCCCGGGGAGCCGGCGGGCTTGCCGCGGGCGAAAACGCCTTTCCGGCGCGGCCGACCTTTGCGCCCTGCATCATGGTCTACGCCTATGACGCCGCGTCCGTTACCGTCCGCCGCTACGACGTTCTGACCGGGAACGAGCCTGTGCTCGAGCCGGGCAAGGTCCACTGGGTGCGGGTCATCGGGGTGCACGACGAGGAATTCGTGCGCGTGGTCGCCAAACGGTTCGGGCTGCATCCGCTGCTGGTGGACGACATCCTGGACACGGGGCATCGCCCGGTGATCGAGGAGTACGAGGCCATCGTGTTCATCCTGCTGCGGCTTCTGGGCTACAACGAGGCGGACAAGCGGGTTTTGGCCGAGCAGGTGTGTCTGGCCTCGGGCGACGGCTTCGTGCTGACGTTTCAGGAGCGCGAGGCCAATTTATGGGACGCCCTGGCGGCGCGCCTGGAAAAGGGCGGCGGCAAACCGGTCCGGCGGGGACGCGAACAACTCGTCCATGCGCTGATCGCCGCGGCCCTGGACGAATACATCCTGACGCTCGGGCGGCTGGCCGAAGACATTGAGGAGCTGGAACAGCAGGTGCTTTCCGGCGCGGGCGGGGGCGACACCCTGACCGAGACCTACCGGCTCAAGCGGGAGGTGCTGTTTTTACACCGCTCCCTTTGGCCGCTTCGGGAGATGCTCAGCCGCACGCGGCCCGACGGCCCCGACGAAGTAGGAGAGGCCGATGCCGTGGCGTCGCTTTTATGGAACGACATCCGCCAGGACGTGTATCAGGTGCTCGACGCGGTGGAGACGTTGCGCGAGATGCTCTCGGAAATGGTGGGCCTGTCCATGACCAAGGCGGAGCTGCGCATGAACGCCGTGGGCCAGTACCTGACGCTCGTGGCCACGATTTTTTTGCCGCTCAATTTCCTGGTCGGCTTTTACGGCATGAATTTCGACAACCTGCCGTTTAAATCCACGGACTGGGGCGTGTACGCCCTGCTCGGGTTCATGGTGGCCACGGTGGCCGGCATGGCGATTTATTTCCGCCGCAAACAGTGGATCGCCGGAAACGGCGACGACGAGGAATAAGCCCCGCCCTACTCCCCGCCGAAAGCGTTTTCCACCGCCTCCAGGTCGCGGCGCACGGCCGCGATGTGTTCCCGGTAGGCGGCTACGAGCTTGCCGTTTTCCTCACGCTTTTGGGCCAGAAGCGCTTCCAGCTCGGCCGGATCGGACGTGCCGTATTCGGCCTTGGCCCGGGCGGAAAGCTCGGCCAGCTGGCCTTGCAGATGGGTCAGGTCCTGTTCGGCGCGGACCTTGTCGTCGCGCAGGCGTTCGTATTGGGCCTTGAGTCCCGCCAGTTCGCGCTCGAGGTGCGCGTCGGCGTCGTTTGCGGCACGGTTATTTGCCGGCATGGGTGACCTCGCGGTAAAGTTCCCAGATGACTTCCGTCTCCGGGCTTTCGGGATTGAGATTGGCGCGCAAAAATTCCCCCAGCCCCGCCCCCTCGCGGGTGCGCCGCCAGGCCAGCCGGGACAGCCCTTCCAGAAACCGGGACTTGTACTCCGGCGAGGCGGCCTCCTCGGGCGGGAATTCCTGATCCGGAAAAACCTCGGCAAAAGGGCGGTACGGCACGGGCCAGTGTTCCAGGTCGTCCGCGCCCGGCCGCCAGACCGAGGCCGCCGGCACCCGGGTCATGGCTTTGCGCGTGAATTTGAGGCGCGTGATGTTGCCGGGGTTGGCCCAGCGGGTGGCCCCGGAAACGACCGTGGGATGCGGCCGGTGCAGGTGGCCGTTTATGACCCAGTCCAGGCCGGCAATCTCGTGGATGCGGACATGGCGGTCCTCGGCGTCGGGAAAGCCGATGCCGTGGTGGGTGAGCCACACGCTCGTCTCCCCGGCCTCCTTTTCGACGGCGGCGGGCAGCGGCGAACCGTCGGGCGACGCGCCGACGACGGCCGGGCCCGTGGGGGTGACGAGGCGCAGGAACAGTCCCGGCGCGTCGAGCACCGTGACCACGTCCGCCGCGCGCAGCACGGCCAGGGACGTGTCGGGCGTAAAGCGCGCCTGATACTTGTCATGGTTGCCGACCAGGACAAAGGGATGGTGCGGCCGGAACAGCTCGATAAGCGCCACGATCAGCGTGTTGGGATTTTCGCGCGGCCAGTGGAACAGGTCGCCGAGGATCACCGGCACGAGCTTCTCCCGGACGGCATGGTCCAGACAGGCGGCAAGCTTTTGCAGCACGTCGTCCATGTAGGATTCCAGGCGCTGCATGGGGGGCGTTGCGGCAATGTGCGGATCGGGGATGCACAAGAGCCCCGTGGTCTCGATGGTGGGCAGATTCATGACGCGCCCTCCGGCTTCGTCCCGTGGGTATGCCCCGCGCCCAGGAAATCATCCGGGGTAAGCGCGCCGCCGCAGAGGGGGCAGGAGCCGAGCGCGGCCAGCCTGTCGGCGATGCGGGCCGTCAGTTCCTCCAGGGCGCGGGCCTTGGCCACGGCGGTGGTCCTGGCCGTGGAAACGGCCCGCCGGGCCGCCTGGAGCGAGGCGGCCAGAGCGGCCAGGGGCGCGAGGTCGGCCGTTTCCGGCGGCCCGGAAAGACGCGACAGGACTTTCGCCCGGCCGTCCAGGGAGCGCAACCCGCCCCGCACGGCTGTCAGATTTTGCACCAGCGCGCCAAGTCCGGCCACCTCGGCCAACTCCCCGGGCGGCGCAAGTCCGGCCACGGCGGCCGCCTTTTTTTCGGTGCGGGCAAGCGCCCCGCGCAAAGCGGCCAACTCCCGGGTCCGCCCGGCCAGCCCGGCCGTATCGGCAAGCTCCGGCGGCGCGGCCAGGGGGGCCAGCGCCCCGCCACGGCGTCCGGCCCGGTCCATGCGCCGGGAGAGCGTTTCCCTGGCGGCCACAAGCCCGGCCAAAGGCGCGGTCGGCGTAAGCTCCGGCGGGCCGGTCAGCCGGGAAAGCGCCCGGCCGGACCTTTCGCATCGGTCGATGCTCCCGGCCAGGACGCGGCGCGACGCCAGCCAACCGGCAAGATCCGAGGCCTCCCGTTCCCTGCCGGCGATATCGCCTTCCGCCGCAACCGCCTGTTCCAGGCGCAACTCCAGCTCCGGCAGCGGGGAAAGCGTGTCCAGCGAAACGGCCAGGGAGGCCAGCTCCTTGTCCAGGCGGTTCTTCTCGGTCTTGGCCTTGCGCGTCCGATCGGTCAGCAGATTCTGCATGGCGATCAGATGGGCGGCCTCGGTGGAGGCGGCGAAAAAACCGGACAGGGCCGAGCCCGGCTGGTTGAGCAGAAAAACCGGCTCGCGCTGGTTGCCGATATGTACGTCCACGGGGTCGCCGCCCTCGATGGGGACCGGAGACAGGCGCAACACGTCCAGGATATCCTCGGGCGGCGTGCGGCCGAACTTGGCGTAGACTTCCGGCTCGGCAGCGCCCGGGCGGGTCAGCTCGTAGAGGGCATACTTGGGCCGGCGCACCCAGGTGACCACCGTGCCGTCGTCGAATTCCGCCGACACCCGGGCCTCGCGGGCGCCATGGCGGATGCAGTGGCGCGGGGTCGGGTTCTGGGCCAGACAGCGCAGTCCCTCGACCACGGCGGATTTGCCGGTGTTGTTGGGGCCGGTGAGCACGGTAAGCCCGGGCGCGAATTCGAAAACCGTGTGCGCATGGGCCATGAAATCAGTAAGGACAAGGCGTCGCATCATAGCGGCCCACAAGAGCAGATACGGCCGGTTTGTTCAAGGCCCGGGAGTCGCGCGCGGCAGGGCTTTACATTCGCCCCCATCTTCCTGCAATACGGATGCAGGATACCAGCCAGGAGTGCCCATGCCCGCCCCCGACCCGACCTGTTTCGCCCCGACCGAGCGCGCCGCCGTCGAGGAAATCCGCCGCCAATTCGCGGTGCTCTCCAACCACGAGATCCCGGGCGTCCTTAACGCCGTCCCGGTCATCTCCATGGTGCTCAACCGCTGCCGCCAGGTGGTCTTCGGCAACCGAAAATTCGCCGACGCCATCGGGGTGGCGGACATCCGCGAGGCGCTCGGCAAACGGCCGGGCGAGGCCTTTCGCTGCGTCCACGCCGCCAGCGCCCCAGGCGGCTGCGGCACCGGGGAATTCTGCGTGCACTGCGGGGCCGTGCGCTCCATCCTGCTCGGTCTGGCCGGCCGGGAAAACATCCAGGAATGCAACATCAACCGCGAGGACGGCGGCAAAATCGAAGCCCTCGACCTGCGCGTGTCCTCCTCCCCCCTGGCCTTCGACGCGGAAAAATTCATCATCTTCTCCATTACCGACGTCAGCCACGAGCACCGGCGGCGCAGCCTGGAACGCATCTTCTTCCACGACATGCTCAACACCGTGGGCGGCCTCCAGGGACTCATGGAATTTCTGGTCGAAGAGGTCCCCGAAGACCTGCGCCCCGATGCCCAGCTCATCCACCGGGCCATGGCCCACCTGACCGACGAAATCACCTACCAGAAGCAGCTTCTCGCGGCCGAGACCAACGAGCTGGAAACCAATTTCAGCACCCTGCGCTCCTGCGACATGCTGGAAGTGGTGGAAGCGACCTTCCAGAACTCGGAACAGGCCAAGGGAAAACGGATCAAGGTGCGCGACGCGTGCTCGCAGGCGACCTTCGATTCGGACCCGGTGCTGTTGCGTCGGGTGCTCGGCAATATGGTCAAAAACGCCCTGGAAGCCACCTCACCGGGCGGCGTCGTGCGCCTCGGCTGTCGCCCGGGCGAAACCTGGGTGGAATTCTGGGTGCAAAACGACGCCGTCATCCCCAAAAGCGTGCGCATGCGCATCTTCAACCGCTCGTTTTCCACCAAGGGACTCGGCCGGGGCCTCGGCACCTACAGCATCAAACTCCTCACCGAACGCTACCTCGGCGGCGCGGTGGACTTCTCCTCCACCCACGAGGACGGCACCGTGTTCCGCGTCCGCCTGCCCCTCGGCGGCTAGGCCTGGGCAGGCGGACACAGGCTGGCTGGGGCGCTGCCCCAGACCCCGGCAGAGGCTCTGCCTCTGCACTCCGCCGGGAGGCCACGGGCCCCCCGGGCCCCCCTTCTCGGCTTTGGCGGGCGGAGGTTTCGCGGGTTGGCGGGGGGGCGAGAGTGGAGAAGATGGCGGCGGAATTTGCCGGGACGGTGCCGCCGCTTCGCGGCAGGCT
>NZ_JBLODY010000051.1:0-30340 GCF_047785625.1 Solidesulfovibrio sp. C21 | reverse complement strand
GGGGTGGGGGCCTGGGGGAGGGGACCCTTTTTTCAAAAAGGGGTCCCCTCCCCCAGTTCTCCCTCCTCTCCCAAAGGGAAAATTATGACGAATAAACGTGGGATATGGCGGTTGACGGTGACGGAGTCGTTTAGCGCTTCGCATTGTCTGCGGGGTTATGAGGGGCCGTGCGAGAATCTGCATGGCCACAATTTCGGCGTCGAGGCTGTGGTGGAGGGCGAGCGGCTCGATCCGAAGATCGAGTATTTGATCGACTTCAAGAAACTGCGGGGGCGCTTGCGCGAGATATTGGCGCCGCTCGATCACCATCATTTAAATGAGGTGCCGCCGTTTGACGTGGAGAATCCTTCGTCCGAGAATCTGGCCCGGTATATTTACCGGAAGTTGGAGGGGGCGTTGGAAGGGGAGGCGGCCCGGCTGGTGAGCGTTTCGGTTCTGGAAAAGGAAGCCAGCAAGGCGACCTACATGGAGTTATGAGGCGTGCGGCTTTTGCTTCAGCGGGTGCGGCGGGCAGCGGTGACGGTGGCCGGGGAAGTGTTGCCGGGGAGGGTGGCATCCCGGCCCCTTGACGGCGCTTGAGGTTTCAGCGCAAAGCGTAATCGGGCTCACACGCGGCAAGCGGCCGCAAGCCATCCGGAGCGGGATTTTGAAACAGCCGGTGATTCACAAAGTTTTTGGCGCCATCTCCCATCCTGGCGACAGCCGTCGGCTGGCCAAGGACGTGGTGGAGTATCTGGCCCGCGAGCATCTGGCCGATACCGACGCCTTGCACGACCTCGACATCATCCTGACCGAGGCTTGCGCCAATGTCTGCCGGCATGCTTACGGCGGAGCCCCGGGCCGGGTGGAAGTCCGACTGGGCGTGCTGCCGGGGGAGTGGGTGGAGCTTGAGATCGTGGATTGGGGCAAGGGATTTGTCTCGGACGCCCGCTTCGAGAATCCGGGACCGGATTCCGAGGGCGGCCGGGGCCTTTACATCATGCGCATGCTCTCGACGCACTGCCGGGTGCATAAGCGGGACGGCGAAAACGTGGTCTTCATCCATAAGGACATAGGCACGACGCGGTGGAAAAGCTGACCATCATGCATGTTGGAAACGCCTTGATGCTGCGCTACGTCGGCGAAATCACCCTGGAGATCACAGGGGACCTCAAGCGCAGCCTGGACGCGGAACTCGACGGGAACAGCGTGGGAACGGTCGTCATCGACCTTTCCGAAGTCACGTTCATGGATTCCTCCGGCATCGGCTTTCTGGTGTCGGTCAACACCCGGATGCGCAGCGCCGGGCGGTCTTTTTACCTTTATCGGCTGAGCAAACCCGTTGAGAAGACCCTGGGGCTGGTCCAGCTGCTCCAGTTCTTCCAGATTCTCGCCGACGAAACCGCCCTGGCCGCCATCTGCGGCTGACGGGGCGTCATGGCTTCTTCCCGGCCTGTCGCCACGCCTGGTTCCCGAAGGCCGCTTTTCCGTCAAAAGCTGCCCCGGGTGCTGTGTCTGACCAGCCGGTTGTTTCTTTTGGGCGAGGTGACGGCCGCTTGCAAGCGGCTTGGCGCGCCGTGCCGTTATCTCGAAACCGGCGACAGCATGGACCTCGACGCTTTCGTGGCCCTTGTGCGTGGGGCGGTGGCCGAATTCCGTCCGGATTTTTTGTTGACCGTCAACCATCTGGGCGTGGACCGCGAGGGCGTGCTGCTTTCGCTGCTTGCCGGGATGCGCCTGCCTTTGGCCTCGTGGTTCGTGGACAGCCCGGAACTGACCCTGCCGCTCTATGCCCCGGCGGCGACGGCCGACACGGTCCTTTTCACCTGGGACACGGACAGCATCGAACCGCTTGTCGCGGCCGGGTTTCCCCACGTCCACTATCTGCCGCTGGCCGCCGACGAGACGCGTTTCGCGCCGCGCCCTCCCGAGCCGGCGGAGCATCCCTGGCGGGCGCGGGTGTCTTTCGTCGGCAATTCCATGCGCGTCAAGACCGCCTTGCGTCTGGCCGCCGCCAAACCGCCACAGACGCTTCTCGACGCCTTTGGCGAGCTGGCCGCCGGGTTTGGCGCGTCGCATCATCGGCTGGTGCGCGCCTACATGGCCGAGGTCCGTCCCGATCTTTTGCCGGTCTATGCGGCCCTTGGGACCGTGGAGCGGGGTCTGGCCTTCGAGACGGCCGTGATCTGGGAATCCACGCGCCGCTACCGGGCCGATTGCGTGGCGCGCACCATGGCGCACAAGCCGCTGCTTGTCGGCGATCCCGGCTGGCGCGACACCTTTGGCGGCGAGGGAACGGACTGGCGCTACCAGCCGGAGCTGGCCTATTACAACCAGTTGCCGCTTTTTTATCCGCTCTCCGAGGTCAATTTCAACGCCACCAGCCTGCAGATGAAGGGCGCGGTCAACCAGCGCGTCTTCGACGTGCCGGCCTGCGGCGCGTTCGTGCTTACCGACGAGCGGGCCCAGATGGAGCGGCTTTTCGAGCCCGGCCGTGAGGTGGCCATATATAGGGATGTGGAGGAGATTCCCGAACTCCTCGCCCGCTACCTGGCCGATCCCGCCGCTAGGGCGTCCATTGCCGCGGCCGGCCGCCGCCGGGTGCTGGCCGAGCACACCTATCCCCGGCGCATGACCGAGCTTTTCGCCGTGATGCGCCAGACTTTCGGGGGCGGGGCATGACGGACCCCGCGCCGTTTGCCCGGTTGCCGGAAGCGGTCTCTCGCCTGCTGCTTGTCGGCGGGCGCGGTCCCGGATTGGCGGCGGCCCGGGACGCGGCCATTTCCGGTGGGGAGGCGTGTCCGGGGTTGGCCGATGCCCTGGCCCTGGCCGTGTGGCAGGACGCGCCGCTGTGGCCCGAGGCGGCGGCGGTGCTTGCGGCCCGCAATGCGAAACGTCCTTTCTTGCCGCCCGAGACGGCTCGCCTCGCGGTCCATGTGGCCGCACATGCCGGGAAAAGCGCCCCCGAGCCGTATTTCGAGCGTCTGGCCGCACGGCGTGAGACGGCCAGGATGCTGGCCTATCTGCTGACCCGGCAAGGGAAGGCCCCGGACGATCCAGGCCTGGCCCACAGGATCGCCGGTCTGGCCCCCATGGTCGGGCAATTTGACGAAGCCGTGGATGTCCTGGCCGCGCTGCCGGAGCCGCTTGCGACGCTTGGGCGGCAGGTGGCCGGCGAACTGGCCTTGCTTGCCGGCCGGGCCGGTGCGGCGGCGACGTTGTTTGAGGGCGCGTTGCCGACGCCGGCCGTGGACAAGCGTCTGGCCGAGGCGCTTGTGGCCGCCGGGAACCGGGAAGGGGGGCTTGCCGCGCTTTCCCGGGCGGTTGCGGCCCGGCCTTTTGACGCCTTGGCGCTGGCCCGGCTGCACGATCTGGCTATCGGCTTCGATTGGCGCACCGCGCCTCTGCCCGGTCCGGTCGCGGTGCTGGTCTATTCCTATAATAACGCCCGGCTGCTGGACCGCACCCTGGACGCCCTGTCCCGGACCGACTGGACCTTTGCCGCCGGCGGGGCGCGGCTGACGGTGCTGGACAACGGTTCGGGCGACGATACGGCCGCGCTGCTTTGCGGCTGGCGCGAGCGCATGGCCGGGCGCATGGAGGTCGTGGCGCTTCCGGTCAATATCGGCGCGCCCGCCGCCCGCAACTGGCTGGCCGCCCTGCCCGGGACCCGATGCGCCGGATTCGTGGCCTTTTTCGACGACGACGCCTTGCCCCCGCCGGACTGGCTGGGGCGGCTCGGGGCGGCCGTTGCCGCGCATCCCGGGGCGGGCGTGTGGGGCGCGATGATCCGGGGCATCGGCAGCCCGCATTTCGTCCAGAGCGCGGACACCCATCTGCTCCCCACGCCGCGCTTGCAGGGGGAGTGGGGCAGGGGCTTCGATCTGGCCCGGCCTTGGCTGGCCACGGCCGATGACGGCGCCTACGGCGTCTGCCGGCCGTGCGCATCGGTCACGGGCTGCTGTCATCTGTTTCGCGTGTCCGTTTTGGAGCGACTCGGCGGCTTCGACCTGCGCTTTTCCCCCACCCAGTACGACGACCTGGATATGGACCTGCGCCAGCTCCTGGCCGGCCAGCCGGCCGTGTATCAGGGCCATCTGCGCGTCGTCCACGCCAAGGCCACGGGCGCGGCCTCGGGCCAGGGCGGGGGGCAGTACGGCTCGGGATTCGCCAACCAGTTCAAGCTCCACCACAAATACGAGGACGACCAATTCGCCGCCGCCGCCGGGACGGCCTTTGCCGCTCTGGCCGGGGACTGCGCCGCCAAGGCGGAGGTCCTGGCCGGCCTGGGGCGCCTTGCGCCGGAGAGCGCGGCCTTGTGGCGCATCGCGGAGGGCGGACGTGGCGGCTGAAAAGCTCCCCATCGCCGTGCTTCAGACCCAGCGGATGGGGGATTTGATCCTCACCTATCCGCTGCTGTTGTGGCTGGCCCGGCGCTACCCCGGCCATCCGGTCACGGTGGTGGCCGAGCCCGATTTCGCCGCGCCCCTGGCTCCCTTGAGTCCCCCGGCCGGGTATTGGCCGCTGTCGCGCGGGGCCGAACTGGCCCGGCGCGAACACGCCCTGGTCATAAACCTGAGCATCCGGCCCGAGGCGGCAAGGCTTGCCGGGCTGATCCCGGCGGAAACGACCCTGGGCCCGGTCGCCGACGCGGCCGGCGTGGTGCGGGTGGCTGGCGATTGGCAACTCTACCGGGCCTCGGTTGTCGGCAACAACCGCCACAACCGCTTCCACTGGGCCGAACTCAATGCCCTGGACCTGATCCCGGCCGGCGACATGGCGGCAACGGCCTGGCCCGCGCCGCGCGGCGGTCGGCCCGACCGGTCCAAGGTCGGGGTGTTCGTGGGTGCAAGCGAGCGCGACAAACGGCCGTCCGCGGCGTTTAGCGGGGCGCTTTGCCGGGAACTGGCCCGGCGGGGGCTGGTGCCGGTGCTCCTTGGCGGTCCGGGCGAGGTGGCGCTTGGCGCCGAGGCGGCAAGAAACGCCGGCATTCCGGTCGGCAACCTGTGCGGCAGGCTGGGACTCATGGAACTGGCCGTGCTCGGTCAGGAACTGTCCTTGCTTATCACCCCGGACACCGGCCCCATGCACTTGGCCGCCTGGACCGGGCTGCGCACGCTCAACATTTCCGTCGGGCCGGTCAGCGCCTACGAAACCGGGCCGTACCAGCCCGGCCATTTCGTGCTGCGGCCCCGCATGTCCTGCCGGGGCTGCTGGGGCTGTGTGCGGGAGCGGCCGTATTGCCGGGAACGTCTGGACGCGGCCCGGGTGGCCTATGTGGCTTCCCGGCTGGCCCGGGGCGAGACGGCCCGGCTGGCCGGGGCCATGGTCCCCGGCTACGAACTGCTCACCACAGGCCGCGACGGGCTGGGGCTCTACGCGCTGACGCCCCTTTGCCGGGGGGAACGTCCCGACGCCCGGGAGGTCCTGGGGGCGTTTTGGCGGGCCCAGTTCGGCTGGCTGCTCGGAACCTTTGACGCGGCCGAGCCCCGGGCCGCCCTGGACGCCCTCGCCGTGGCCCATCCCCGGCTCCTCGCCGCCCTGTCCCGGGGACTGGCCGGCCTTGGCGCGCGGCTTGCCCGGCTGGCCTGCCAGGGGGGCGTGCCCGATGTCGGCTTTGCCCTGACCTTTGCCCCGGTGGTCCGACCCCTGGCCGGATTTGTCGAACGCCTGCTGCAAAACGCCGACGGCGACCGGGCCTCGCGCCTGCGCTGCCTGGCCTTGCTCGAACGTACCGCTTCCCTCGTTTCCAGGTCCTGAGCACGCACCACCGGATCGCTTCCCGCCCCTTCCGTTTTTCTCCTCACCATCCTTGCCCTTGTCCCGACCTTTCGGGTCCGGGGCCGCGTATCGGCCCGGCAAGGCGGAAAAAAACTCCCTGCCTCCTTTCTTTCAAATCGGTAAGATGCCGCCACTGCTCCTTTTTCAAAAATGGAACGGGTCTTGAACAATGTCAGGCGTCAGGAGGCCCAGTATGCAGATTCTTCCGCTTGTCACCACGCGCGCACAGGCAGCCGCAGACGCCATGCAGCAAAACGCCGCGCTCACCTCGCGCCAGTCCGCGATGTTCGCGAGCCTTATGCAAAGCGCCCGCGCCACCACCCAGGCAAGCACCACCCAGGCAAGCACCACCCAGGCAAGCACCACCCAGGCAAGCGCCACGCAGGCAAGTGCCACGCAGGCTGGCGCCGATCAGGCGAGCGTCTCTTTCGCCTCCGCTTCCGCCAGCACCATCACCGATCCGCTCGCGGCGTCCGACACACCCAGCAGCCAGGAACTGATGGCTCTGCCCATGACCCGGGAAGATATTGCCGCCCTGCATGACGACCTGGTGGATCAGGGCTTTTCCGAAGACGAACTCGCCGCCATGGAGCAAAAGGCCGACAGCCCGGAGGGCCTGACCTGGGGCGAGATGATGCATGAGGTGAAAAAGAAGATTTCCAAGACCGAACGCAACGAGAAGAAGGAAGTGTCCAACGAGGATACGGTGCAGCTGCTCGGTCTTTTCGGCAAGCTCGGCTTCACCGCCGACGAGTCGCAGTCCATGGTGGATTCGCTCGGCAAGGGCGAAACCGAGGGCGTCTGGTCCAAGATCAGCGACAAGGTGTCGAGCCTCGGCGATGACGCCTCGGTCAGCCTCGGTTCTTCCGAAATAACCGCCCTTGGCCGGACCATGAACCTGTCCGAGGCCGCCCAGAAGCGCCTGACCGCCCTGTTCGACCAGTCGGGCGCCGAATCCGGGCTGTCCGGCCAGGGCCTGCGTACGGCCTTCGGCCTGGTCAAGAACGAGATTTTGTCCCAGCTGGGCCAGGAAGCGCAGTCCATGCAGGCCTTTCGCCAGGCCGCTTCGGTGGTGCTGGACAGAGCCTGGCAGCGGCAGGAAACCAAGATCAGCTCCGACCTGCATCAGGACGACGTGGCCCGCAAAGCCGCCCAGGTCGTGGCCATGGGCGGCGAAAAGAAGGTCACGGCCCAGGACGTGCCCACGGCCAGTCAGCCCGGCATCGACGTGCTGGCCGATGTGCCCGACGCCGGGACCTCGCCCCTGACGACGGATGCCGCCACGCAGGGCCAGGGCTCCGGCCAGGCGCGCCAAGGGCAGCAGGATGGCCGGGTCGCCGGGCAAAGCGCCCAGGCGGCGGCTTCCGAGCTGCACGGCAAGGCCGGCGCGGTGGCCACCGAACAGGCGGTCGCGACCGGCAACCAGGCCGCGACGACCGGCGTCGGCGCCCAGACCGCTTCTTCGGGCGATACGGCGCAACAAGCCCAGGCTTCGCCCAAGCAGACAGCAACCACGCCCCAGTTCGCGGCCGGGAATCCCAACGGCAACGCCGCCGGCAACGCGGGCGGATTTGCCGCCGGACAGCAAGGCGGCGGCGCGGGCGGTTCTTTCGAGCAAAACGGCCAGGAAGGGAACTGGGGAGAATTTTGGAGCAAGGTTCGGGTGGACAAGTCCGGCGGACAGGCCACCACCGGCGCGGGAAGCAATACCGCCCAGACCATGGCCGCCATGGACGCGGTCAATGGTTCGCGCCAGGCCTCGCAGGCCAAGCCCTTTGACGCCGCCCTGGCGGCCCGGGCCGCGCGTCAGCTCGAAACCGGCATCCTGCGCAACGTCGGCCAGAACGCCAAGCAGCTGACCCTCAATCTTTCGCCCGACGAGCTTGGCAAGCTGAGCGTCACGCTGACGGTCAAGGACAAGGAAGTCAAGGCGATCATCAAGGCCGACAATGCCGACACGGCCGCCATGCTGCACGATCAGGCGGCGCACATCAAGAAGACCCTGGAGGACCAGGGGTTCAAGGTGACCAAGCTCGAGGTGCAGACCGGCGTTTCCCAGGACAACCAGAGCGCCTGGCAAAGTTCCGAACAGCACAACCAGGCCCGTGAACAGCGCGAGGCCATGGAACGGATGCGTTCCTCCCAGCGTCTGGCCCGGTCCGGCGGCGGCATCGCCCTGGACGCCGACGCTTCGGGATTCGTGCCCCAGGCCGCGACATCCGCCGCCTCCGGGCTCGACCTTTTCGCGTAACAACGGAGCATAGCCATGAGTTACGTCAGCAGCATCCTCGGCGCCGATAAGTCGACCACGTCGACCACATCGAAGACAGGCGCGGCCAGCCTCGGCCAGGACGCCTTTCTGCAACTGCTTGTGACCCAGTTGCAGCATCAGGATCCCCTGAGCCCCATGGACGACAAGGAGTTCGTGGCCGAGCTGGCCCAGTTCTCCAGCCTCGAGCAGCTCACCGAGATCAATTCCGGCATCGATAACCTGGCCACCCTCAACGAGAAGTCGCAGGTTATGGGCGCGGTCAACTTCATCGGCAAGACCATCGAGGCCACCGGCACCGCCGTGAGCCTCACCAAGGGCAAGGCCACCTCCGTGACCTTCACCCTGCCCGAGGATGCGCAAACTTGCATGGTCAACGTGCTCGACAGCGCGGGCACCATCGTGCGCACCAAGGACCTTGAAGCAACGAAAGCCGGGGATGTGGAATTTACTTGGGACGGCAAGGATTACGACGGCAACGTCTGTGACGACGGCCAGTATCAGATCGCGGTGACCGCCACCAACGCCGACAGCGAAGTCATGAAGGTGTCGAGCACCATGAGCGGCACCGTGGTCGGCGTCACCCAGCAAAACGGAACGTACTACCTCAATATCGGTAACGATCGGTACGTGGCTTTCAACGATATCACCAATGTGGTCGACAAGACCCCGACGAAGACCAGCGATTCAGGCAGCGATTCAGGCAGCAATTCGGGCTCCTAGCCGCGCGGACACGGGACGAAAGGAGGAGGTTTATATGGGCGTTGGATTAAATACCGCCATGTGGTCGGGAGTGTCCGGTCTGATGGCCAACTCGACGAAGATGACCAGCATCGGCAACAACCTGGCCAACGTGAATACCTACGGCTTCAAGTCGGCGCGCACGGACTTCGTGACGCTCATGAGCGCCACCATCGGCACGGCTTCGGGCGTGGATCAGGTCGGACGCGGCGTGCGCGTCGGCTCCGTGGTGACGGATTACTCCCAGGGTGGCCTCGAAACTACCAGCATCAACACCGACATGGCCATCAGCGGCAACGGCTTTTTCATGGTCAAGCAGAAGAGCTCGGTGGGCTCCAACGGCAAGATGCTCAATACCGGCAACCAGACCATGTATTACACCCGGGCCGGCGACTTCCACTTCAACGAGAACGGCTACCTGGTGAGCACTACCGGACTGGCCGTACAGGGCTGGAAGGTGGATCAGGACAAGCTCGACACTGCCAATGCCTCTGGTTCGACCCTGAGCAACACCCCGATCACCGGGCAGATCCGGGACATCGTCCTCGATTCGTACTCCAGTCCGGCCAAGGCCACCACCAGCGTTACCGTCATCACCAACCTGGATTCCGATTCCACCAGCGCCACCACCCGCGACTCCAATGCCGGGTCCAGCTTCTACGCCATGAGTGCCACCTGGGATGGCTCCAAGGACCCGGCCATGGCCTCCACTGCCTACGATTATCAGACCACCGTCAAGGTGTACGATGCCAACGGCTCACCCCATACCCTGACCACCTACTACGACAAGATCAAAAATAAGGACGGGAAGGAATACTGGGAATACTCCGTGACCTGCAACCCGTCGGAGGACGGCCGAGTGGACGCCGCGGGCAACCCCCTTGCCAATACCGCGGTGGCCGGCCTGCTCATGGTCGGCACCATGACCTTCGACTCCTCGGGGTCCATGGAAAACATGAGCGCCTATACGCTGAAGGCCAGCAACGCCACCGCCGGTGCCTTCGACCCGGATACATGGAGCGTGGCCGGCATCTCGTCCAGCGGCTATCCCGAATTCACGGCCAACTTCAAGTCCGTTTCCAACGGCAGCTTCACGGACCAGAGCGGCGCCACCAACATCTCGCTCAACCTCGGCATGCGTTGCACCACGGGCTGGGCCACCGGCACCACCCTGGGCGACATCGACCCGACCGATCCGACCACCCTCGGTTCCTTCAACCCGGCGAAACTGAAGATCAACAGCAACGTGACCACTAACTACGCCACGTCCTCCTCAACGGTGTTCAGCTCCCAAAACGGTTATACCGCGGGGCTTTTGACCAGCGTCTCGGTGAACAGCGACGGCGTGCTGACCGGCACCTTCTCCAACGGCGTGAGCCTGCAACTGTGGGTGCTGGCTCTGGCCAACTTCACCAACCTGCAAGGACTCGACAACGCCGGCAACAGCCTCTACACCGCCACCCTGGAATCCGGCGAGGGGACGACCAACCGGCCCAACAGCGGCTCCGTGGGCTCCATCTCCGGCAACACCCTGGAATCCTCCAATGTGGACATGGCCACGGAGATGGTCAACATGATCGTGACCCAGCGCGGCTTCGAAGGTAACAGCAAGACCATCACCACCGTGGACACCATGCTCTCCGAGATTATCCAGCTCAAGCGTTAGTCCCGTCCCTTCTCCTTGCCTGCGCCCAAGGCCGCCCCTGTCCGGGGCGGCCTTTTTTCGTCGGTCGGAAAACCTTGCCCGGCTCCCGGTCCGGCCGTGGCCGCCCGGGCGCGGCAATGGCGCGGGAGAATTGACTTTCGCGGGAGGCATTTTTTTCCCGCACCTTTGAATTGGATGTGTATCATACTGTTATTCATTTGGAAATGAGTGTTGGTACGGTGTCTGCTTAATCCTAGAAAAACCAACAAGGAATGTCTGGTTGCAACAAGGAGGTTTTTTATGGCCCTGACCATCAACACGAATATGATGGCGATGAACGCCGCCAGGAACTTGTCCAATTCCTATGGCGCCCTGTCGACCTCGACCCAGCGCCTGTCGTCGGGCCTTCGCATCAACACCGCGGCCGATGATGCCGCCGGCCTGGCCATCCGTGAACTCATGCGCGCGGATATCTCCACCCTCAACCAAGGGGTGCGAAACGCCAACGACGCCATTTCCATGATCCAGACCGCCGACGGCGCGCTCCAGGTCGTGGACGAAAAGCTCATCCGCATGAAGGAACTGGCCGAACAGGCGGCTACCGGCACGTACACGTCCGATCAGCGCCTGATCATCGACTCCGAATATCAGGCCATGGCTTCGGAAATTACCCGTATCGCCATGGCGACCGACTTCAACGGTATTTATCTCTTGAACGGCAACCTTTCCGGCGCCGAACACGACGGTACCGGCATCAGCTCCGTGGGCAAACTCAAGGTCCACTTCGGCACCGGCAACTCCAGCGCCGAGGACTACTACTACGTCCAGATCGGCAACTCCACGGCTTCCGCCCTGGGCGTGGGCATGGGCGCCGTGTCCGGGGCCTCCGGCCGCAGCATCTCCACCCAGGCCCTGGCCCAGAAGGCCCTCGACGCCCTCCAGTCGGCCATCGTCTCCAAGGACAAGATTCGCGCCAACCTGGGCGCCTTGCAAAACCGCCTGGAAAACACCGTTTCCAACCTGCAGATCCAGGCCGAGAACCTGCAGTCGGCCGAATCCCAGATTTCCGATGTGGATGTGGCCACGGAGATGACCAATTTCGTGAAGAACCAGATTCTCACCCAGTCGGCCGTGGCCATGCTGTCCCAGGCCAACTCGCTGCCGAAGATGGCCATGCAGCTTATTAGCGGCTAGGCCTGACGCGCGGAGTGCATCATGAAAAAGGACCAGGGAGGCGGGGACTGCGGACGTCGGTCCCTCCCTGGTCCGATGCGATTTGCTGGCGGCAGCGGCAAAGAATTGACGCCGCTTCGCAAGCGCCTTGGCCCGGGCTAAAGTAATGCGCCGCCCCCGGGCGGATGTCCTCCGGGGACCCCTCGGCGGACGAAGCGCCGCTTCTTCGGGCTACCAGGTCGCGGTGGCGTCGGCGATTTTTTCCAGGGCCAGTCTGGCGGCCATCTGTTCGGCCTTTTTCACGCTTTTTTCCACGGCTTTTAGCGTGCGCCCGTCCGGCAGCTCCAGGCGCACGGTAAAGCGCTTGTCGTGCTCCGGCCCCTCGCTGCCGAGCAGGGTGTAGACGGGACGCGCCTTGTGGACCTTCTGGGTGTATTCCTGAAGCCGGCTTTTATAGTCCCGGGTTTTGGGGGCGACGGTCCTGACCGGCCAGACCTCGGCAAAGGTCGTGTCCACGAAGCGTTTGGCCGCTTTGTAGCCTCCGTCCAGAAAAAGCGCGCCGATGACGGCCTCGAAGGCGTCGCTCAAAAGCGACGGCCGGGTCCGGCCCCCCTGATTTTCCTCCCCCTTGCCGAGCAGGATGTGGTCCTCCAGGGACAGGCGCAACGCCATGGCGGCCAGACTCGATTCGTTGACGAGCTGGGAGCGCAGGAGCGTCAACTCGCCTTCCGGGGATTCCGGAAAGCGGGCGAAGAGTTCCTCGGATACGGACAGCTCCAGTACCGCATCACCCAGAAATTCCAGACGTTCGTTGTGTTTGGCGGCTTCGCCGCGTTCATTGGCATAGGAACTGTGGGTCAGCGCCGTGGTAAGCAGTTCAGGCCGGGCGAAAACATGCCCCAGGGCGTTTTCCAGGGCGGTGGCTTCAGACATTGGGCAGGCTCCGGATGGCGGCGGGTCGTGACATGGGCAGGGATATTAGCGCGTTCGGACGCCGTTTCCAAGGCACGGGCCGAACGTGATCGTGTTTTTACGCTCTCCCGGGCCAATTGTCTTGATTATCCCGGCCGGCGCAGGCATTTTATGGCGAGGACGTTCGTGATCGGCGCCAGGCGCGGCGGCTGCGGACGAGCCGCACAGGAGGGCAGTCATGGCTGGACTGTATGTTGGCGCGACAGCCGGATATTCCGGTAAAAATATGGTGGTCATGGGGCTTGGGCTCCGGTTCCAGAAGGAAGGCTACTCCGTCGGCTACTTGAAGCCGGTGGGGGCGATGCCGCGCGAGATCGACGGCCGGCTTTGGGACGACGACGCCTACCACGTCCAGCGCATCCTGCGCACGAACGAGGAACCCGAAACGTTGACCCCGGTCATCGCGTCCCATGATTTCCAGGTCAAGGCGTTTCGCAACCAGACCGGCGACGTCATGGGGCTTATCCGCGCCTCCTACGAGAAAGTCTCCGCCGGCAAGGACATCACCATCGTCGGCGGCTCGGGCGGCATGCACACCGGCAAGTACTGCAACGCCGACGGCGTGCGGGTGGTGCGTGAGTTGGGGCTTACGGCCGTGGTCATCGACCGCTATTCCAAGGAGCTCAACTACGATTACCTGCTCGTGCTCAAGGAACAGCTCGGCGACCATCTGGCCGGCGTCATCTTAAACGACGTGGCCCAGAATTTCCTGGACGAGACCCAGACGCTCATCGCGCCCTTTTTAAGCGACCGGGGCATCCGGGTGCTCGGCATCATTCCCAAAGACCCGCTGATGGGGGCGATCAAGGTCTCGGATCTGGCCGACCGGCTCGGCGGCAAGGTCATTTCGGCCCACCACAAGGCCGACCGCATCGTGGAGAATTTTCTGATCGGCACCATGCAGGTGGAAAATTTCATGACGCATTTCCGGCGGCAGAAAAATTCCGCCATCATCGTCGGCGGCGACCGCTCCGACGTCCACCTGGTGGCCCTGGAAGGCGACAGCCCCTGCCTGGTGCTGACCGGCAATCTTTACCCCAACGACATCATCCTCACCCGCTCGGAGGTCCTGGAGATCCCCATCATCGTGGTGCGCGAGGATACCTACACCGTGGCCAAAAAGATGGAGACACTCCTTTTGCGCCACAAGCTGCGCGACGAAATCAAGATCCGCCAGGGGGCGCAGCTGATAAACGCCAATCTCGATTTCCCCCTGCTGCTCGATATTTTGGGCCTCAAGCGTTAGCGAAGAGGCCAACGAGGATGCGAGAGGGGGACCCTTTTTGAAAAAAGGGTCCCCCTCTCGCGTTCTCCCCTCCTAAAAACTTTTAACGATTACAGCTGGGTGACGATAACACCCTGTAGCCGCCAAAAGTCTTTTGAAAGGGGGGCCGGGGGGAAACTTTTCTACAGAAAAGTTTCCCCCCGGCGTCTTCCCCCTAATTGCGTCGATGTTCGTGGCAACTGATGAGGAAGAGCGCGGCGCGAAGGCGCAGCACCTCGCGCGGGGCCCGGTCCATGAGGGCGTGTCCCGGCATGGGGTCCATGGTGGCGAAGGAGGTCGCCTCCCGGGAGGGTCGGTCGGCGTAGCGCATGGTGGCCAATTCGGCCAGGGCGGCCTGGACCTCGTTGCGTTCCCGGGCGAAGGCTTCAGTCAAGCGGGCGGCGTGTTCGGGCCGGTGGATATCGAGAATGCGGTCGGGTTGTTCGTGGCGGATGACGGCGGCGTCTTTCATGGCGGACTCCTTGCCCGGTTCTCTTCGGCCGTCCGGGCGCGAGTCTTAGGGAGGGGCGGTCGATTTTTCCTGGCACGAAAGCTGCTTTGTGTCTGGAAAACGCAGGGAAGCGCCATCGTGAAAGAGCTTGTAACGATTTTCCGCCTGATTCACCCCGCCCGGCTGCTGCTGGTGTTGCTGGCCATCGCGCCGTGCTGGCTTGGCGCGTCGGCAACCGAGGCCCTGGCGACCGACGCGGCCCAGGCCGCCGTGCGTGAGCCGCAGCCGCCCCAGGTCGACCCGTTGTCACCCGGCGCATCGGGCGATGAAACCGTCGCCGGCCAGGGATTTCGGGTGGAGCTGGCCAAAAGCGCGCCGCCCGCCGGGACCATGCGGGTCGGCGGCGCGGCCTCGTTCGCGGCCCGTCTCTTTGACGGCGACCGGGAGCTGGACCGGGAAAACTACGTCTGCCGCTGGCGTTCCGACACCGAAGCCCGGTTTTTGGAAACCGAGGGGCCTTTCACCAACACGGCTGTTTTTTTGCGTCCGGGACGCCAGCGGGTCTGGGTCGAGGTGGTGCCCCGGTCCGGCCCGTCCAAGGGGTTGGCGGCGGTTTCCGCTCCGGTGGAGCTGGACGTGGCCCAGCCGGCATTTTCGCTTGCCGTGACCCCGCCGTCGCCGCTTGTCGGCGAGGAGACGACGGTCGCCATCCGGGACTTTCCGATCCATGACGGCGTGGAATTTCGCTGGGACCCGTTGCCCGCGTCGGCCAGGTTGGTGCGGGTGGGCGAACGCAGCCTGACCTTTTACCCCACGGCGGCCGGGGAGATTCCCGTGCGCGTGTCGGCCACGGCCGGCGCGGGTACGGGCGATGCGGCGGATCTGGGTGCGTCCACGGCCCGGGTGCGGGCAAAGGAATACACTGTCGCCGTGGCCGATAAGGGGCTTACCGGGCCACCGGCCACGGTCTGGCGCGAGGGCGAGGGGCCGGTTGCGGCCTCGGGCGTGGCCGTGCGGCAAAACGTGCGGCTTCTGGCCCGGATTTCCCCGTCCCCGCACAATCCGCCCCTAGCCTATGCCTGGAGTTTGTGCCAGGGCGCGCGGGCCAGGGGCGGGACGGACGGCCGGGAGATCGAGGCCTCGCGCGACGCCCTGGGGACGTGCAAGGCTTTGGTCGAAGTCCGCGACGCCAGGGGCCTGCTCCTTGGCCGGGGGGAGGGCGGGTTTACCGTTTCCGTCTCCCAGGACGAACTCGACACGGCCGTGGCCAACGCCCGCGAGACGGACAGGCTCACCCGGGCGGCGACCGATGCCTGGGAGGCCGGCGATGCGGCCGGGGCGCTGGCGGCGGCCGGACAAGCCGTGCGCAAAAGTCCCCATGATGCGTCGGCCCTGACCGCGTATGACCGCATCAGCCGCGACAAGGCCCGTCTGGACGAAGCCTTGGCCAAGGCCGACGCGGCCCTTGGCGTGGACGATTTCGGCGAGGTGGCGGCCATGCTCGGCGAGGCGGCCAAGGTCTGCCCCCGGGCCGGGGCCATCGGGGCCATGCGCCAGGCGGCGGCCGCCCGTCGCGCGATCCTGGCCAAGGTGGCGAAACTGCTGGCCGAGGCCCGGGACAAATGGGACGCCGGCGCGGTGGATGACGCCTTGCGGCAAACCGGCCTGGCTCTGGCCCTCGATCCGAACCATGCCGCGGCCAGGGCCGAGCGCGAACGCATGGTGGCCGACCGCGACAGGCTGCTCGCCGCGCTCAAGCAATCCGCCGGCTACCTTGCGGCCAAGCGCTTCGACAGCGCCGACGAGGCGCTCGCCGAGGCGCGGGCCATAAGCCCCCGTTTTCCGCCCATCGCCGAGCTGACGCGGGCCATCGCCGCCCGCAAGGACAAGGCCTGGCGCATGGACGAGCGTCTGGCCCGGGCCCGGGACCAGTGGAACGCCGGGGACGTTGACGGGGCTTTGGCGACACTGACCGAGGCGGCCAACCTTGATCCCGAACATGCCGGTGCGGCCGGGGCCAAAAAGAAGTTGGGCCAGGCCCGGGAAAATCTCGCGTTGGCCGAGGATCGGGCCGAGGCGGCCTTGCGCGACGGGAAAATCGACGCCGCCAAGGCGGCCCTGGCGGGTGCGGCCAGGATCAACCCGCGCCATGCGCGCCTTGGCCGGTTGCAGGCGGCCCTGGCCCACCGGGTCGACCGCAACCGGCGTGTGGCCGGGCTCGCTTCCGAGGCCGAGCGCCGCAGCGCCGCCGGCGATATGGACGGGGCGATTCTGGCCTTAAACGACCTGCTGGCCCTGGTCCCGACCGACGCCAGGGCGACAGCGACCCGTGATGCGCTCGTGCGCGCCCGCGACGCGGTCAACGAAGCCCTTTCCCGGGCCAGGGACGCGCTGGCCGCCGGCCGCTTCGACCTGGCCCTCGGGGCCGTGGCCGAGGCGCAAAAGGCCAATCCCAAACTGCCGGCCCTGGTCGGCTGGCGCGACAGGATCCAGGCCGCCCGCAAGCAGGCGGAAACCGAGGCCGCGTCGCGTCTGGCCACGGCGGAAAAGCTCTTTGCCAAAAAGGACATCCCCGGGGCGGACGCGGCCTTGCGCGCGGCCCGGGAGGCGGGGCCCATGCCGGCGGCCCTGGCCGGCAAGGCCCGGGACCTGTCCCGGCGCATCGAGGCCGGGCTGGCCCGCGAAGCGGCCGGCCGACGCGAGCAGGCCAACCGCGTCCAGACGGCCGCCCAGCCCACCCGGGGGGCCGACGCCGACCGCCGCGCGCGTTGCGCCGCCATCGGCCGGCAGGCCGCGGCCAAGCGGTCCCAGGGCGATCACGCCGGAGCCATCCGCGACTACCAGTCCCTGCTCAACCAGTGTCCCGACACCTGCCAGGCCTATAATAATGTCGGGGCCTCGCTTTTTTCCCTGGGCTACGCCGCCGAGTCCCTGCCCTGGTTCGACGAGGCGGTCAAATGCGCACCGGACGAGCGGCTTTACCGGGACAACGTGGCGCTCACCCGCAAGCGGCTGGCCCAAAACCACCGTCCCGATCCCGAGAAGGCGGCGACTTGCCAGGCCACCTTCGAGACCGCCGAATCCCGGCGCGTGGGCGGGGATCTCTCCGGGGCCATGGAGGGGTACCGCAGCGTGGTCGCGGCCTGTCCGGATTTTTGCGCCGCCTACAACAACATGGGGCTGGCCCTGCACAAGCTCGGCCAGACGGCCAAGGCGCTGCCCCTTTTCGAGCGGGCGCTTCGCTGCAATCCCAGGGACAATCTTTTTCGGGATAACTACGAGCTGACGGTGCAGCGCCTGCGCACGGCCGAGCGGCGGCCGTGACGCATTGCGTTCCGGCCGGGTGGGCGGCTATGCTTGGCCCATGGAAAACGACGATGCGGGTATGGTCGAGGCCGTGGTCCCCGGGGAACTGGCCGGTGAGCGCCTGGACCGGGCGGCGGCGCTTGTGCTGCCGGACACGGGCCTGCGCGGCCGGCGGCGTCTGATCGAGGCGGGACGGCTGCTCGTGGACGGGCGGCCGAAACCTGCCGCCTACCGGGTCCGGGCCGGGGAAAAACTTGCCGCCCGCATCGTCACGCGTCCGGAAGGGGAGTTTCGGGCCTCGGACATCCCGATTCTTTTCACCGATGCCGCCTATGCCGCCGTGGCCAAGCCGGCCGGGCTCCACAGCGCCGCCATTGCCTGCGGCGGCGGCCAAAGCCTCGAAGCCCTGCTGCCGGATATTTTTCCCGGCCGGGAGGCGATGCTGCTCTCCCGCCTGGACAGGCTCACCTCGGGCATTGTGCCCGTGGCCTTCGACGCCGTGGCCGGGGAGGGGTACCGCCGCCTGGAGAACGCCGGCCAGGTGGCCAAGACCTACCTGGCCGTGGTCCACGGCGGCATAGCTTCCCCGTTCGTGGTGGATTTTCGTCTGGACATGGCCGACCGGGCCAAGACCCGGGTGGGCCGGACCGCCGATCCCGATCCCTTGCGCCACACCCATGTTGTTCCGCGCCGGACCGAAAGCGGCCTGACCCTGGTCGCCTGCCGCATCGCCAGGGGGGCGCGACACCAGATACGGGCCCATCTGGCCGCCTCGGGCCATCCCCTGGTCGGGGACCCGGTCTATGGGCGGGGAGAGGGGCCCCGGCTCTATCTGCACTGCGCCAGGCTCGAAAGCCCGGTGCTCACGGCCGCACACGAACCGCCCTGGTCGCTTGCGGAAGCGGCTCGGACAGTCGGAAGCGATGCGCTGGGAAAAAACGCGGAAAAGGAGTGCGAATAAGGCCGGCTACTCGGCGTCGGTGCCAAGTGCGTCGAGCAGGCCCTCAATGATTTCGTAGCGTTGGATGAGGTATGTGCCGGACTCAACGCGGCGCTTGAGGTCCGCGATGCGACGGGTGCGGGCGGCCGGGTCCTCGCGGGGCGGGGCCGCGCCTGGCGGGCGGGAAGTGCTTTCTGGTACGGTCATGGCTGACATCCTTGTCTGCGCCGTCCGGCTGTTGCCGGGAAGGCATTTTGCTTCGTCAAACTTATCGGCCCTTGCCGCGGGGAACTTTAGCATGTCGGGAAAAATCCATACCGTGCCCCGGCGGCAAAAAAACACTTGCCCATTTTGGTCGGGCCGTTTATAAGAATAAACATGATGCAACGACATGACGTCGCGCCCGCGAGTTCAGGGGGGTTCGAGGGGTTTTTCGCCCGGGCCTCGCAAGCGGCGGGCATCGTTTCCCAGGCCGAACTGGCCGCCCTGCTCGGGGTGCACCGTTCGGCCGTGACCCAGGCCAAGAAAAAGGATGCCGTGCCCAAGTCCTGGGTGTTGGCCGTTTCCCGACGGACGGGGGCCGACGCCGACTGGCTGGAATACGGTCGGCCGGCCAGGGCGGTCGCCCGGAGCGGGGAGGCCGATGACGGGCCGTATGTCGGCGTGCCCAAGGTCCGGGCCAGGCTTTCGGCCGGCGGCGGTTCCTTCGAGACCCGGGGCGAGGTCGAGGTTGTCCTGCCGTTTCGACGGGACTGGCTGCGGCGCAAGGGCAATGTCTCGGGCATGGTGCTTATGGATGTCGTCGGGAACAGCATGGAGCCGGATATCCACCACGGCGACACGGTGCTGATCGACCAGGGCCAGACCTCCATCGTGGCCCATGGCGTCTATGCCGTGGGCGTCGAGGATACGGTGCTGGTGAAAAGGGTGGAAAAACGCCCGGGCGCGCTGGTGCTTTTAAGCGACAACCGGGATTATGCGCCTATTGTCCTTTCCGGCGACGAACTCGACGCCTTGCGGGTCATCGGGCGGGTGTTGTGGGTGGGGCGCGAGTTGTAGGGGGAAATTTTTTTCTCCGCTGTGTTTATACTTATAAACTAATTGTTGCGCGGTTGCGCAACACGGAGGCACATCATGCAACGTCGCTATTGCCGCTGCGGCATGTCGATCCTGGTGGAATTCAAACCGACCGGTCCGACCTGGCGGGCGCTATTTTTCCGGCCGAGCCGCTTGTTTCGGGCCCGGCTGTCGCGCTGCCCCCATTGCGGCGAGCCCCTGGACATCGACCGGCTGTCCTAGGCGGCTGATTCGTTTTGAAAATGAAGCCGCGCGAGGGGGAACCCTCGGAAACGGGTTTTCCCTTCGCGTGCGCTTCCCTTCCGAAACGCTTTGTTGTGGCGGGCGCCTTGTGGGGCTTCCCTCAAATGGCTGGTCGGACCCTTTCCCGGCGCACTACCGAGCAGGTCAGCGGTCATCGGACCCGTCGCCGTAGGGCGGCCTTCCCCCGATCGGTCGTCCGGCGACGTTCCCCGTCCCGTGGCCGCATACCCCACGCCTTCGGCGTCGCACCCGCTCCCGCGACGCCGAAGGCATTTGTCACGGTGCGGCGGTTTTTTACTTTCCTGCGGCAAGCATTGTGCGTATACTAACAGTTGGCGCGTCGCCACAGGGAGCATGACACATGGGGAAATGGACACTTTTCGTGTTGTATGCCGCCACGGTCAGCGGCATCTCCTCCATTTACGCGCCCCAGCCTCTGCTGCCGGTCCTGGCTTCGACCTTCGGCGTGTCCGAGTCCACCGCCGGTCTGACCATCACCGCCACCATGCTGCCCCTCGGCCTTGCCCCGCTGGCCTACGGCTTCTTTCTGGACGCGGTGCCGGCCCGCCCGCTGATCGGCATTTCTCTGGCCCTGCTGGCCGTCTGCGCCGGCGGCTTGTGCCTGGCTCCCAATTTCGGCTGGTTTCTGGCCGTGCGCGTGGGGCAGGGGCTGCTCGTGCCGGCGCTTTTGACGGCGCTTATGACCTATCTGGCAACCGCCGCGCCGCCCTCCCAGGTGCGACGGGTCATGGCCGCCTATATCGCGGTCACGGTGTTCGGGGGCTTCTTCGGCCGTTTTTTTTCCGGACTGACCGCCCAGGCCTTTGGCTGGCGCATTCCTTTCGCCGGACTGGGCATTTTTCTGGCCCTTTGCGCCGCGGCCTGCCTGACCCTGCCGCCGGATGCGCGCACGGCCTTTTCGCCCATCCGCTTGGCCTATGCGCCGCAGGTGCTCAGGAAACCCGGGTTTGCCGCGACATACGCCGTCGTCGCCCTGCTTTTCTTCGTGTTTTCCGGCATGCTCAATCTGCTGCCGTTTCGCCTGGGCCACCTTTCGGGCGGCTATTCGCCGCTTCGCGCCGGAATCATGTATTCCGGCTATCTCATGGGCATCATCGTCAGCCTCACCTCTCATCGGTTTTCCAGAAAATTCGGCGGGCCGACCCGGGCCATGAGCGTTGGCGCCGCCATTGTCATCGCGGCGGCGGCCGTTTTTTCCCTTCCCGCCCAGTCGGCGATCTTCGCCAGCGTCTTCGTGCTGTGCTCGGGCATGTTTCTGGCCCATTCCGTTGCGCCGGGCGTGCTCAACGGCGCGGAAAACGAGCACAAGGGACTTGTCAACGGCCTTTATATTTCCTTTTATTATTCGGGCGGGTCGCTTGGGACCTATCTGCCCGGGCTCATGCTCGCCGAATTCGGCTTTTTCGCCGCGGCCGGGCTGCTTCTCTTGTCGGCGACCGCGGCCACGTGTATCGCCCTGCGGTTGCGCACGACGGCGTTCCGTTGACGGCGGCCGACGAAAGGCGGAGATAAAGGCATGCGACGACACTTTGCACTGTTTCTTCTGGCCGCCAGCCTGCTGTGCGCGCTGCTTGCGGCCAGCATAGCCCCGGCGCAGCAGGGGGGGACGTTTGCCAGGGGCGGCACGGCCGTCTACTCCGGCATCGACGTCAACGTCGCCGACGGCGCGCGTCTGGCCCGGCTGCATCTGGCCTTCGAGGCCCAGTGCATAAGCGAGGAGGCGGCGCGCATGGCGGCAAGCCCGGAAACGCGCGAGGCTGTCTTGCTTTTTTTGCGCGAGCGGACCGTGGCCGAGTTGTCCACGCCCCTGGGCAAGCGCGCGTTTAGGCGCAACCTGCTTGCGGTCATGAACAAGGCCGTGGGCGGTCCGCGCGTGGTGCGCCTCTATTTTCTGCAATTCGTCATTGAATAAAGGGAGAAGGGATACTCCGCCATGCCGCTTTTCCGCCTGATCCGTCACGGACAAAGCGCTTCCAACGCCGGGCATGTGACGGACTATCCCGACACCATCCCCCTGACCGACCTGGGCCATGGGCAGGCCGCCCTGGTGGCCTCCTGCTTCCGGCGCGCGCCCCGGCTGATCGTTTTTTCCTCCTTCGACCGGGCCGTGCAGACGGCAACGCCCCTTTGCGAGCGTTTCCCCGAGGCGCCCGTCGCGGTATGGCCGGTGCAGGAGTTCACCTACCTGGCGCCGCGCCGCTACATGGGCACGACACGCCCGGAGCGGGGCGAGGCCGTGACCGCCTATTGGAAGCGCCTGGACCCGCGCTGGCATGATGGCGACGGGGCCGAATCGTTCGTCAATTTCTGGGACCGCGTGGAAGCCTTCATGGAGCGGGCCGCCGGGACCTGGGGGCCGGTGGTCGTTTTTTCCCACGGCCAGTTTCTGCGCGGCGTGCTGCTGCGGGTGTTGTCCGGGCCGCTCGGGGCCCAGGAAGCCATGGTCCGCTTCCGGGCCCTGCGTCAGGCCGTCAGCTGGCCCAACGCCGCCATGGCCGTGCTGGCGCTCTCGCCTTCCATGCCGCTTGTCGGTCCGGTCACGGCCGGACATTTGCCGCCGGAAATGCTCTCCACATAAAAAACCGTTGTCTTTTTGCACAATCCATTGAATCGGTGTCCCGCTTGCTCTACAACATTGGCGCAACAAAAAACGCCCGCCCGGACAACCGGAGGGAGAGGTGAGATGACGCAAAGACGAAAGGCACGATCGGCCGGCATGGCGGCCATGATCGGGGCGATTGCCCTGGCGGCCCTCCTTTGCGTTCCGTCGCGGGGATTGGCGGTCAAACGGGCCGGGGCATTCTGGTCCGGGCTCTCGCGCGAGCAGAAAACCGACCTGATCCTTGGCATCTTCGACGGCTTCAACCTCAACGAGAACATTTTGGGGATCACCCTCAAAAACGAATACACCATCTGCACCGACATCATGGAAAGCATCATGCGCCAGTCCGACGCTTTTTTCGCCGGCATGCCCGCCGGCAAGATCGTCACGGCGCTGGATACGTTTTATACCGACAGGAAAAATAAAAATATTCCTGTGTCTTGGGGCTTGTGGGTGGTCGTGCGCCAAAATCGCAAGGACCCGACCGTGGGGGATTTTCTGGGCGAATTGCGCGCCTTGTATCCGTAGGGTCGCGCGCCTTGCTTTTTTGCGCCGCGCGATTAAAAGGTCTTGCGCCGACGGACCGGGCGGCGCAAAGGAGACGGCATGCAGGCACCTATCGAAACGTACTACGCCAAACGCCTCGAAGATGTGGCGCAGGCCCTGCGGGACAATCATTTCAAGGCCCACGTCGTAGCCGATGCGGCGGCGGCGCGAGACCTCTTTTTGAAAGAAATCCTTCCCGCCGCCGGGGCCAAAACAGTGGCCTACGGCGGGTCGGGCACCATGCTCGCAACCGGCCTGCCAACGGATCTGGCCGCCATGCCGGATATCGACGTCATCGATCCCCTGGATAAGACGCTCACCGCCGAGCAGGCCTATGAGCGGCGGCGGCAGGCGCTGTTGTCCGACCTCTTTCTCACCGGCACCAACGCCGTGACCGAGGACGGCATGCTGGTCAACCTGGACATGATCGGCAACCGGGCCTGCGCCATCGCCTTTGGCCCCAGGCAGGTCGTGGTTTTTGTCGGCCGCAACAAGATCGTGCCGGACCTGACCGCCGCCATGTGCCGCATCAAGGAATACGCCGCTCCGACCAACGCCATGCGCCTGTCGAAGAAGACGCCCTGCGTGCTCACCTCCCGTTGCGAGGACTGCGGCAGCCCGGAGCGTATTTGCAACGTTTGGACCATCACCGAAAAGTCCTTTCCCAGGGGACGCGTCACGGTGATATGCATCAATCAGGATTTGGGACTGTAACAGAGCCGCTTGCGGCTAAACGAGGGTCCGGCTTTGGCTTGGAAGAAGATACCCCCCGAGGCGGATTATTTTCACTGCGAACCCGGTACGGAGTACTATATCTGCGAGGAGGGGCTTGTCGTCGAGGGGCGCTACCTCCAGGACGGCGACGCCAATCTGGATAAGGCCATCTGGCCCACGGTGCAGGGAAGCCGGGCCTATATCCGGGTGCGGCGCAAGGGCGTGGACAAGAAGTTCCAGCTGGTGCGCATTTTCGCGGAGCTTTTTCCCGATCTGCTGGGGGGCGAGACCCAGGTGCGCACCCGCAAGGGCGCGTTTACCCTGCGCGTGGAGGCCGACGTCCGCGAGGCCGAGTCGCCCCACCGACCGGCTGCCGCCAAGCCGCACCGGGAAAAAGCCCATCGGCACGAGCACGAGGAGGCCGTCGAGGAACAAAGCGAAGTCGATGAGCCCGGCCTGGTGGACGAGGACGAGGACGAGGAGGCGACAACCCCGCTTTCCGACGCCCGCATCTGCAAGGTGTGCAACCTGCGCAAGCGCGCTTCGGAGTTCAGCCCGCGCGACGACATGTGCATGGACTGCTACATGGGCCGCGACGAGCTGCTCAAGGAAATCATCGCCCGGCGTCGCCGCAAGAACCGGACGGCCACGCCCCGCGCCAACGAGGAAGGCGGGTCAGGCGGGAATTCCGACGAGAGCATGGACTCCTTCGGGCGTATGGATTTTCGCATCAACCTGCCCGAATAGGGCCTGTCGGTTTTCCTTTGGTGATCCCATTGCGGGGCGGGCGGTTCACGGTTCCTGGAACCGGCCGTCCGCCCCGTGCCGTTTCGTCGTGGTGCTCCTGGCTTTCTTGACAGCCTTCCCCAATCCCTTATGATCGTCGGATAGTAGGAATGCATCGCGTTGGCGCGGGCTTGGGGGACAATTGGTCAGATGCAACGTTTCCGAATTGCGGGAGGGCATGGTCCTGGCCGAGGATGTGCTCACAGCCGGCGGGCGTTTTCTCATGCCCAAGGGGACGACGCTTGACCATGGTCACCTGAAGTCCTTGCAGGCCTGGAACTTAAGCGCCGTATCCGTGGCCGCGGCAGCCACGCCGCTTGCGCCAGGGGCCCGCGACGATGGCGCGGTCGCGGCCGGGGAGGCGGCTGAAATCGTCGTGCGGGAGCGGCTTTGCCGGCTCGACTGTGAGCACGAGGCCGGACGGGTGCTGTGGCGCCTGGCCCTGGAACGGGAGACGCGCCATCGGTTGGCCGGGGACGCTGTATCCCCCGGTCAGGGCGAATCCGGGCCGCACCGCCCGGGCGACGACACCGTGGGCCGCCCGGAAGAGCTGCCGCCGCCGCTGTCCTCGCCCGAGGCGCTTTTGCGCGACGAGCCCAAGCTTGTCTCGCCCCCGGAAGTCTACCTGCGCATAAACGATGTCCTGCGCGACCCCATAAGCACTGTCGAGGACGCGGCCGAAAGCATCCGCCATGACCCGAGTCTGGCCGCCAAGCTCCTGCGCCTGGTCAACAGTTCCTTTTACGCCCGCACCCTGCGGGCCGTGCGCGGCCGCTTTCCGGCCAAGGTGGACAGCCTGTCCCGGGCCGTGATGGTGGTCGGTGGCCGCCAGCTCGCCACCCTGGCCCTGGGCGTCTCCGTGCTGCCGCTTTTCCAGGACATTCCCCCCCACTGGGTCAACATGCGCGTGTTCTGGGAGCACAGCGTGGGCTGCGCCGCCGCCGCCCAGGCCATCGCCGGGGCCTGCTCCCGGGGCAATCCCGAAACGGCCTTCGTGGCCGGCCTGCTCCACGACATCGGCCGCATCATCGTTTTCAAGCAGGCCTCGACCCACATGGCTGCCGCCATGCGCCAGGCCGCCGCCGCCAGGGAACCGCTTTATAAGGCCGAACGCGACCTGCTTGGCTTCGACCACGCCGCGCTTGGCGGACATCTGCTCCGGAAATGGCAGTTCCCGGCCAATCTGGAAAAGATGGTCCGCTACCACCACGACCTCGGGGAGCCGCTTTTTATCGACGAGCCGGCCGTGATCCATCTGGCCGACTGCGTGGCCACGGCCATGGGCTGGGGGGCCAGCGGCAACCGCCATGCGCCGCCGCTCGATCCTGCCGCCTGGGAGGCTCTGGGGCTGACCGGCGAGGAGTTGACCCGGCTGGTGCCGGTCATGGAGGCGCGCCTGGCCGAAACCATGCACAGTTTTTTTCCGGACAGGGATGGACGGCCATGAGGGCCCGGCGGCAAGACTACCTGGAGCGGTGATGCCTGCGCGCATTCTGGTCATCGAAGACGACGCGGCTTTTCAGGCCATGCTGTTGGAGGCGCTTTCCTCCAAGGGCTACGATCCGGTCGGCGTGGGCTCGGCCGAGGAGGGCGTGGCCCGGGCCCGGGCCGAAGCCTTCGACCTGGTCATCACCGACGTCATGCTGCCCGGCATGGACGGCATCGAGGGCCTGTCCAGGATTAAGGAGGCCAGCCCCCGAAGCGAGGTCATCGTCATGACCGGCTACTCGGCCCGGGAAAAGGCCTTGCAGGCGGTCAGGCTCGGGGCCTACGATTTTTTCACCAAGCCCTTTTCCCTGGCCGAAATGGAGGTCGTCATCCACCGGGCCTTGGAGCGCCGGGAGCTGGTGATGGAGCTCTCCCGCCTCAAGTCGGCCATGACCGCCGGGCGCGGACCGGTCATCGTGGGCCAGTCGCCGGTCATGCGGGACGTGGTGGACATGGTGCGCCGGGTGGCCCCGCTCGATTCCACGGTGCTCATTACCGGCGAATCCGGCGCGGGCAAGGAGGTGGTGGCCGACGCGGTCCAGGCGCTGAGCCTTCGGGCGGACGCCCCGTTTATCAAGGTCAATTGCGCCGCCATTCCGGAAAACCTGCTGGAATCGGAGCTGTTCGGCCACGAGAAGGGTGCGTTTACCGGCGCTGTGGCGCTCAAAAAGGGCAAGTTCGAGCTGGCCAACGGCGGCACCCTCATGCTCGACGAAATCGGGGACATGCCGCTTTTCCTCCAACCCAAGCTGTTGCGCGCCGTGGAGCAAAAGCAGATCGAACGTGTGGGCGGGGCGCGGCCCATCGATATCGACATCCGCATCATCGCCGCCACCAACCAGGATCTCCAGACCCTGGTCGCCGAAAAGAAGTTCCGGGCCGATCTCTACTACCGCCTGAGCGTGGCCGCCATTCCCCTGCCGCCGCTGCGCGACCGCAAGGAGGACCTGCCCCTTCTGGTCGGGCATTTCCTGGAACGCATCAACCCGCGCGTGGGCGTCAATTTGCGCGGCGTCTCCCGCGAGGGCATGCAGCTCCTGTATGCCTGCGACTGGCCGGGCAACGTCCGCCAGCTGGCCAATGCCCTGGAACGGGCGGCCATTCTCAGCTCCGGGGATGTGCTGACCGCCGCGGAAATCTCCCGGGCCCTGGACGGCACGCCCCGCCGCCCGCCCGAGGAAGCGCAGGCGCCGGTGACCGCCGACCGGATCGGCAACCTGCGCCAGACGCTCCAGGATATGGAGCGCGGCATGATCGTGGCCGCGCTGCAAAAATCCGGAGGTTCCCAGAAGGACGCAGCCAGGCTTTTGGGGGTCAGTCCCAAAAACCTGTGGAATAAGATACAAAAGCATCGCATCGGCACGGCCGACTACGGCGCCCTGCCGGCTTCCTGATCGTTTTCGGCCTTGCCGCAGCGGCGAAAATCGGGCATCGCCCCCTGCTGACTCCCACCACGTTGCGTACGCTGCCCGAGGAGGTTTCATGGGCGACAGACGCTTGGCCGAAATCGTCTCACCCGACGTCATCGCCATTGCCCCGACCGAGACCATGCGCGCGGCCCTGGCCGTCATGCGCGACCACGGCATTTCCTGTCTCGTCGCAACCGAGGACGGCGCGCCCGTCGGCATCGTCACCGAGCGCGACATCCTGTGGGCGGCGGCCCATCGCGGCCTGGATTTCCCGGACCGGCCCGTGCGCGACGTCATGACCGCGCCGGTGGTGACTGTGGCCGGGGACACCGTGCTTGTCGATGCCTACCATCTGATGGTCAAAAAGCGCCTGCGCCATCTGGTCATGGTGGATGCGGCCGGCAAGGTCGGCGGCGTGCTGACCCAGTCGGATCTGGTCGCGGGGCTGGGCCATGAGGGCCTTTCGGAAATAAAGCCCGTCGGTGCCATCATGACCCGCGACGTGGTGACCGCGCCGGGGGGCATTTCCGTGCGCGAGGCCGTCGGGCGCATGGCCGGGCGGTCCATCTCCTGTCTGGTCGTGGTCCGCGACGGCCGTCCGGCCGGCATCATCACCGAGCGCGACGTGGTGCGGCTTTTGGCCGACAATCCCCGGCTCGGCCGGCTGACGCTTTACGACATCATGAGCTGCCCGGTGGTGTGCGTGGAGGCCGACCGGCCCCTGTTCGAGGCGGCCATGCTCATGAAAAAGCGCCGCATGCGCCGCCTGGTGGTGGTCGATGACGACCGCCGGCTGCTGGGGCTCGTCACCCAGTCGGACATCGTGCGGGGCCTCGAAAGCCGCTACGTGCGCAGCCTCAAGTCGGCCCTGGACGAGAAGGAACAGGCGCTGCGGCACGTGGGCGACTGCCTGGGCGAAAAGACCCTCTTTCTCGACAACCTGCTGCGCAGTGCCGAAACGGGCGTCATCGCCGCCGACGAGCACTGGCGCGTCACCTATGTCAACCCGGCGGCCGAGGACATCTTCTCCATTTGCGGCACGGCCCTTGTCGGCAGGGACCTCCGCGAGGTGCACGTCCAGTACGGCGTGGACCTCGGGTCGCTGGCCCGGGGGCTCGACGCCATTTCCTCAAGCCGCAGCCACGAGTTTTCCTTCTCCCTTCCCGCGGACGACGGGCCCCGCCACTATGCCGCCCGGGCCTCGGGCATCTACGACACGCAGGGCGCGCCCGTCGGCTTCATGCTCGTGGTGCGCGACGATACCGAACGCTGTCGGGCCGGGGAGCATCTCGAACGCCTCACCCGCAACCTCGAGAGGCTCGTCATCGAACGCACGAGCGACCTGACCGCAAAGGCCCGGGAGTTGACGGAAGCCAACGAACGCCTGCGCGATATGGACGCCATCAAAAGCGCCTTTCTCTCCTCGGTCTCCCACGAACTGCGCACGCCGCTGACCTCGCTTCTGGGCTTTTCCAAGCTTATCGGCCGGGATTTCGGCCGGCATTTTCTGCCCCTGGCCGCCGGCGACGCCGCCCTGGCCAAGCGCGGGGCGCGCATCGTCGAGAACCTGCGTGTGCTTGCGGCCGAGGGCGAGCGCTTGGCCCGGCTGTTAAACGACTTTCTCGACCTGTCCCGCATCGAGTCCGGCCGCATGGAGTGGCGCGACCGTCCGGTGGACCTGGCCGAGGTGATCCGAAACGCGCTGGCCGCCGTGTCCGGGCTCTTCGCTTCCCGGCCGGAGGTGGACCTGGAGTCGCGGCTGCCGGAAGTCTCGCCGGTGGTGGTGGCCGATCCGGACCGGCTGGAGCAGGTCCTTTTGAATCTCATCGGCAATGCGGCCAAGTTCACCGCCGTGGGCGCGGTTACGGTGATTCTCGACGAGCCCCGTCCCGGTCTGGCCCGGGTGTCGGTGCGCGACACGGGACCCGGTATCGCCCCGCAGGATCGGGAACGCATCTTCGATAAATTCCGCCAGGTCGGGCGCGACCCCGAGGGCTCGGCCCCGGCCAAGGGCACGGGCCTGGGCCTGGCCATCTGCCGGGAGATCGTGACCCATTACGGCGGGCGCATCTGGGTGGAACCGGCCCCGGCGCGCGGGGCGGCCTTCATCTTCGAATTGCCCACCACCGCGTCCGGGCACGCGGGCGCCTCCGCCTCGTCGGGCAAAACGCGGTTGCGGGAAAAACCGCTGGTGCTCGTGGTCGACGACGATCCGGCCGTGTCCTCGTTTCTCATCCAGTTTCTGGAAGGGGAGGGCTACCGGGTGGCCTCGGCCCATGACGGGGAATCGGCGCTGGCGGCGGCGGAAAAGCTGCGCCCCGGAGTGATCACCATGGATATGGCCATGCCGGGCATGGACGGCCGGGCGGCCATGGAGGCCTTGCGCCGGGACCCGGCCCTGGCCGCCATCCCCATCCTGGTCATCACCGGGCATGGCGACGCGCCGCTTGCGGCCGCCGACGGGGTGCTGCCCAAACCCCTTGATCCCGACAAGCTGCTGACCGCCATCGAGAAGCTTTTGGCCCGCAAGTGAGGCTCCGGGGGGCGGGCAAACCCTTTACAACGGGACGGGGATGCTTATCTTAAAGGCGTAAGGGGAGCGGTTCTCCAAGCGATATGGGAGCAACGGAAACGGAGGGCAGCGCGAAATAAACAATATCTACCATACCCAGCGCATCGAGGCGCGATTTTCCGAGATTCGCCAGACGTCCTAGGAAGAGTTCCCGAAGCAAGCTTCGGAACCGGTTGTATAAGCAACTCCTGCGTCGACGGCGAATCTCTTTTTATATGGTTCGTTCGAAAGATTCCGGGGGGAAACTTTTCTGTAGAAAAGTTTCCCCCCGGACCCCCTTTCCAAAGACTTTTACCGGTAACAGCTTGTCACCGTTGAAAGTTTTTGGGAGGGGAGAGCGCGAGAGGGGAACCCTTTTTTC